>NZ_MCTV01000004.1:0-77594 GCF_002874545.1 Shewanella sp. 10N.286.52.C2 | reverse complement strand
AGTCCAGTCCGGGGAGCCAAGATTTACCTCTAGCATATCATCATGTTATATCTCACGTTTTTAGTTTAAAACCCTCTCCTTTTATGTCTTTTTCTATTACAATTTAATACAGTTATATTTCTTTTTTAAGTTTATAATACCTTGAGTACATTATTCTCATTAAACTCAAGCATTTAAGACAGGAAACGGATCATTCATGGGCTTATCAAAATCTTTCCAGTTAGTACTTTTTGTTATTTTTGGTCTGTTATTATTTCGTATTTATGACCTTGAAAATAAAGAAATGCAACGCCAAGGCCATATTGCAATTGAAAATTACAAGCACCAAATCAATTCAATTACAGAATGGAATAGTGATGGACAGGCACTCTTTCAGCAATTAAGCGAAAATTTTAGCTTCCAATTTTTCCAATACATCCACAGTACTGACAGTGATAATAACTTTACCTATGGAACGTTAGCTAAAACTGACGCCGACTTTGAAGATAAAATTTTTTCTATCGAATTAGGTCATATTAATACGTTTGCTGACGCTCGCCTGCAAGTCCGGTTAAACACGAGTTCAGTTATCACCACAAGCTTTGTTAACCTTGAAAAAGCAGCGAGTCTGACCATTTTAGCGTATTTAGTTATTATGCTGAGTTTTGCGCTGTTAATGCATGTGCACCGCAGAGGGATAAAGTATGCATCTGATTACATCAGTAATATTTCTAGTCTGTCATTTCAAGCTGTAGAAACCTCAAGATTAAAAGGCTCGCTTAAACCCATAGGTATTGCTCTTGAAAAGAGCCGAGGCGAATTAAAAGCCAGCATCGACAGTTTTCATAACAAAAATGATACCCTTACCAAAGCCGCTTATCAGGATGCTGTCACCGGCTTTTCAACCCGAAGACGCTTTGACGATCAAATAAAATCTATTTCGAAATCAGATAAGCAGCAATTTGGCGTGCTTTGTATTGTTAAAGCTGCTGAACTTGCCAGTATAAACCAGTTGCAAGGACGTGAAGCTGGCGATGATTATTTAAATAAAATTGCGACTTGCATCAGAACAGCTGGCTCTAAGATGGGAGTCAATGAATTTTACCGGGTATCAAGCAGTGATTTTGCATTATTTATTCATGGTATTACGACAAAAGAGTCTGAGCGATTTTTAGATAACCTAAAAAGAAGCTTTGATGAATATGCCCAAACCATTGAACCCGATAATATTGCCAATGCCGGTTTAGTCCCTTTTGAAAACCAGTTTGACCCTCACGCGCTATTGGTGTTCGCGGATACCGCAGTCAGCATCGCGCAAACATCTGGCCTTAACAGATACCATATTCTTGAAAAATTCAATGGTAACGAACAATTAGGCGATAACCACTGGAAAGTAACCATCAATGACCTCATTAACCGCAAAGGGGTTAAGTTTTTTCAACAACCAATCTTACCTTGTAATAATCAAGTCGATGTTTATCGTGAGTTATTTGCCCGTTTCTTTAATAATGAAGGCTCCAATTTACCTACAGCCAGTGTGGTCGCAATGGCTGATCGTCATCGATTAAATATCGATTTGGATAAAATGCTCATCGTTCATTGCATACAATTACTCAGCACCAATCCAAGCCTTAAGGGTAATTTTGGCGTCAATATTAGTGCCTCATCTGCTACCCATGAAGTCTTTGTGTCTTGGTTAACAGATATTTTATCTAGCCACCGCAGTGTTGCTGCAAGATTAATCTTTGAAGTCAATGAATCAGGTATGCAGAAGAACTTAAATGCAAGCCAACGCTTCGTTAATGAGATGCACAAAGTTGGCGTTAAGGTTGCCATTCAACAATTTGGATTAGGTTTTTCATCTTTCAAATTCTTTAGGGAAGTAAAACCCGATTTTATCAAGCTTGACAGCAGTTATAGCGATAAGATTGATCAAAACAACAACAATAAATTCTTCATAAGAATGATTGTTGATATCTCCAAAAGAATTGGCATAAAAGTGGTCGCTACAGGCGTAGAAAAGCAAGAAGAGAAACTAACACTTGAAAAATTACTCGTTGATGGCTTACAAGGTTATTACATTGCCAGACCAGAAATTATCGCGAAAACAGATAAATAAATAACCAATGTAAGACCTTTATTCAAAAAAAGGGTTATTATTTACATAACCCTTTTTTTTATCCGTTGTTAAACCAGCCTAAACCCTAGATAATACTGCTAATCTCTTAAAGAACTCTCATATAGAAAAGTGTAGTAATGACAGACTATCTCTTACTGTTAATTGGCACAGTGCTAGTTAATAATTTTGTATTAGTAAAATTCCTTGGACTATGCCCTTTTATGGGGGTATCTAGCAAGTTAGCTTCTGCCATCGGTATGTCCATGGCAACAACTTTTGTACTCACATTAGCATCTATACTTAGCTACTTAACCAACGAATTTTTACTTGAGCCTTTTGGTATCACCTATCTAAAAACCATGAGCTTTATTTTGGTCATTGCTGTTGTGGTGCAATTTACTGAAATGTTAGTACAAAAAACCAGTGCCTCTTTACATAGAGCATTAGGGATTTATCTCCCGCTCATCACTACCAACTGCGCAGTACTCGGTGTCGCCCTACTTAACGTCAATGAAGATCATAACTTTATTCAATCTGCAGTATATGGTTTTGGTGCAGCGGTTGGATTTTCTTTAGTACTAGTATTGTTTTCAGCCATGCGCGAACGCTTGGCGGCGGCTGACGTGCCTTTACCTTTTAAAGGTGGTGCTATTGCCATGATTACCGCAGGCATAATGTCGCTTGCCTTTATGGGATTTGCGGGGCTAGTTAAATAATCATGTCTAGTATTGCAATCGCTGTCATTGTGCTAACCATCTTAGCCTTAATATTTGGCTTAATTCTTGGTTACGCTTCAATTAAATTTAAAGTCGAAGGAAACCCTATTGTCGATCAAGTAGAAGCCCTGTTGCCGCAAACCCAATGCGGTCAATGTGGCTATCCAGGCTGCCGACCATATGCTGAAGCTATTGCCAATGGTGATAACATCAATAAGTGCCCGCCTGGTGGCACTGCGACTATGGAGAAACTTGCGTCATTAATGGGAGTTGATCCAGAGCCATTAAACGAAGTAGCTCAGGAAACGGTTAAAAAAGTCGCCTACATCAGAGAAGATGAATGTATTGGTTGTACTAAATGTATTCAAGCCTGCCCAGTAGATGCCATTTTAGGCGCGGGTAAACTGATGCACACGGTTATTACTAAAGATTGTACCGGCTGTGATTTGTGTGTAGAGCCTTGTCCAGTTGACTGTATTGATATGATCCCAGTTGAACAAAACCTAAAGAACTGGGATTGGAAATTATCTTCTATCCCAGTCACGCTTATTGATATTGATCATGTTAAAAGCTCAAAAGCAGCTAAAGTAAACGATGTAAACGAGGAATCTCAGTGCTAACTTTATTAGAACAAATTGATAAAGGGACTTTATGGCATTCTCCAGGTGGAATACACCCTCCACAACTTAAGACTCTGTCTAATACTCAAGCTGTACGCCAACTCCCCTTAGCAGCTCAATATAGAGTACCGCTGCCTCAAGTCGGTGATTGCGCTCGTTTAACAGTAAAAGTCGGCGAGCAGGTACTCAAAGGGCAAATGCTCACTGATGGTGAAGGCTTTATGTACCTTCCTGTACATGCGCCTACATCTGGTCAAATTATCAGTATTGAACAGCATGCAAGTAATCATGCCTCTGGTTTACCTTGTTTAACTTGCACCATTGCCGCTGATGGTCAAGATACTGCTGCGGTATTTTTGCCTGCGACATTGACAGAACTGAGTAACCAACAAGTTATTGAGAAAATTAAGCAAGCTGGCATCGCGGGTATGGGCGGCGCAACGTTTCCAAGTCATATAAAACTTAATCCAGCCAGTGAAATTGATCTTGTGATCATTAACGGTGTTGAGTGTGAACCTTATATCACCTCTGATGATGTGTTAATGCGTGAATACGCAACTGACATCATCAAAGGCATCGAAGTCATCGATTATTTGTTGAAACCTCAACGGATAATTATCGCTATCGAAGATAACAAATCACAAGCTGCTGCAGCGATGAAGACGGCGTTAGCAGCCTTTGAATCCTTAGCAAAAATGACTCGTATCACCATCATTCCAACTAAGTACCCCTCCGGTGGCGAAAAGCAGTTGATTCAAATTGTGACCGGTAAAGAAATACACACAGGTAGCATTCCGGCCCAGCAAGGTATTGTGGTGCACAATGTCGGCACCGCCTTTGCGATTCAAGATGCTGTGTTAAATGGTAAACCTCTGATTGAGAGATTAGTGACCATCACGGGTAATCAAGTATCACAACCAGGCAACTATTGGTTACCTATCGGTACACCGATCACCCATGCACTCAAGCAAACACAAACGCCAGTCAAAGACACTAATAACATAAGTGCTAAAGTCATCATCGGTGGTCCTATGATGGGTTATGCACTGCCCAATACTGATGTTCCAGTATTAAAAGGAACAAACTGCATATTGGTACCAAGCAGTGATGAAATCGCCCCTGATGTCGATGAAAAAGCCTGTATCCGCTGCGGAGAATGTGCTGTTGTCTGCCCAGCTCTGTTGTTACCGCAACAATTATTCTGGCATGCAAAAGCCCAGGAGTACGATAAGGCCGCTAGCTTTAATTTAAAAGATTGCATTGAATGCGGCTGTTGCAGCTATGTTTGCCCCAGTGATATTCCACTTGTTGAGTATTATCGCATTGCCAAATCAGCGCTTAAAAATGAAGCGGAAGAAAAATTCCAAGCTGAACAGGCTAAAATACGTTTTGAAGCCCGCTTGCAACGCCTTGAAGATGAAAAGCGTGCCCGCGAAGAAAAATCAAGACTCGCAGCAGAAAAACGTAAAGCTGCTATGGATAGCAGTAAAAAAGATGCTGTTGCAGAAGCAATGGCGCGTATTGCAGCCAAAAAGCAAGCAACGGCAACACCCGCTGCAGAAACCAATAACAATAGTGCCACTACAGATAAAAGTGCAGCAGTTAAAGCCGCTATTGCCCGAGCAAAAGCTAAGAAACTCGCCAGTGCAGTTCCAGCTGATGCTAATGACACGCCTGTAACTACTAGCACTGTTACTACTAGCAGTGAACCTAGCAACACAGCTACAGACAAAAAATCACAAATCGCCGCAGCAGTTGCACGTGCAAAAGCCAAAAAGCTCGCTGCAACAAGTGCAACTGATGATGTCTCAGCCTCTGTTCAAGCCGCTAACGAGCAAGTTGTTAGCGAAGTAACAGAAGTAACGTCAGAAGCAGTTGACGACAGAAAAGCGAAAATTGCGGCTGCCGTTGCACGAGCTAAAGCCAAAAAGCTCGCAGCAACAGCTGCAACAAGTGCAACTGATGATATCTCTGCCTCTGTTCAAGTAGCTAACGAGCAAGTTGTTAGCGAGCAAGTTGTTAGCGAGCAAGTTGTTAGCGAAGTAACAGAAGTAACCTCAGAACCAATTGACGACAGAAAAGCGAAAATTGTGGCTGCCGTTGCACGAGCTAAAGCCAAAAAGCTCGCAGCAACAGCTGCAACAAGTGCAACTGATGATATCTCTGCCTCTGTTCAAGTAGCTAACGAGCAAGTTGTTAGCGAAGTAACAGAAGTAACGTCAAAACCAATTGACGACAAAAAAGCGAAAATTGCGGCTGCCGTTGCACGAGCTAAAGCGAAAAAGCTCGCTGCAACAAATGCAACTGATGATGTCTCTGCCTCTGTTCAAGCTACTAACGAACAAGCTGCTAACGAGCAAGTTGTTAGCGAAGTGACAAAAGTACAGTCAGAACCCGTTGACGACAAAAAAGCGAAAATTGCAGCCGCTGTTGCTAAGGCCAAAGCGAAAAAACTTGCGCCTAAACATGACGCTGAAAATGAAACTGTATCAGCGCCAGCAAAGCTTAAAGAAGAGCCTGCTCCAACAGAAGCTACTGACGACAAAAAAGCACGAATTGCAGCTGCAGTTGCTAAAGCAAAAGCGAAGAAGCTTGAAAATCAGCGTAAGCTGAGTGAAAAGGAATAAACATGGCATTTAAAATAGCTTCATCTCCACATGTCAGTACCACACTGCAGACCAATAAAGTCATGCTGCGTGTTGCCTACTGTTTAATTCCGGGTATTTTAGCCCAAACCTACTTCTTTGGTATGGGGACTTTGGTACAAATCATTATTGCCGTAGTAACAGCCTTAAGCGCTGAAGCTTGCATAATGAAGTTACGTAATAAATCAATTAAAACAGCCTTAGCAGATAATAGTGCCTTAGTTACAGCTTTATTGATTGCCGTTGCCATACCGCCCTTAACACCTTGGTGGATGACGGTTATAGGCTGTCTTTTTGCTATCGTGATCGTAAAGCATTTATATGGCGGGCTAGGTAATAATATCTTTAATCCTGCCATGGCTGCATATGTTCTGTTACTGGTTTCGTTTCCAGTGCAAATGACCTCATGGGTTGCACCTGCAGAACTTGCTAGCAATCATGTGGGCATTATTGCAGCATTAAATTCAATATTTGAATTATCCAATGTGGATATTCATTTATATCGCCTTGGCATCGACGGTCATACTATGGCGACACCGTTAGACACATTCAAAACTGATTTATCTATGGGGTTAACTAGTGCCGAAAGTTTACAGAAGAATGTTTTTGACGGCATAGCAGGTGTTGGCTGGTTTTGGGTCAATATTGCGTATTTACTTGGTGGCCTTGTGATGTTAAAGCTCAAGGTGATCCGCTGGCAGATCAGTACTGGCATATTATTAGCGATATTTATCTGTGCAGGTGTGGGATTTTTATTGAATCCAAGTACTCATGCTAGCCCATTACTGCATCTGTTTTCTGGTGGCACCATGTTATGTGCTTTCTTTATTGCGACCGATCCTGTTACCGCTGCAACCAGTCCCCGGGGCAGATTGTTATTTGGCGCTATCATAGGCGTGCTTATTTTTGTGATTAGAACCTATGGTGGTTACCCTGATGCGGTCGCCTTTGCAGTTTTACTTGCCAATATGTGTGCCCCATTTATTGATTACTACATTCGTCCGCGCTCATACGGCCATAGAGCAGGAAATTAAACAGGATTTATTATGTCTAATATTATTACACGAAATGGCCTGATACTTGCGATATTTGCTTTGTGTTGCACTGGTTTAGTGGCAAGCGTGAACTATTTAACTGCAGACAGGATTATTGACCAGCAACGCAAGCAACTTACACGCGTGCTGCAACAAATCATACCTCAAGCAATGCATGACAATGCATTAACTGACGATTGTATTGCCGTGATTGATGAAGCATATTTGGGCAGCGATCAATCGTTATCAGCCTATATTGCTAAACAGGGCGATTTACCTGTTGCAATGGCCATTGAAGCCATTGCCCCTGACGGTTATAACGGTGATATCAAGCTTATTATCGGTGTCGATAACGACAACACCCTACTAGGCGTAAGAACCTTAGCACATCAGGAAACACCTGGCTTAGGTGACAAAATTGATTTAAGAAAATCTGACTGGGTTTTAGCCTTTGCTGGGTTAGTTTTTAATTCAAACGATAAACCATTAGGCGTTAAAAAAGATGGTGGTAACATCGACCAATTTACAGGGGCTACCATTACCCCAAGAGCTTATGTCAAAGCGATTAATAATGCCCTAACCTATGTTAAAAACAACAGGCAAATGCTTTATAGCACCGTAAACCAATGTGGACGAGATCATGACTAATTACCGCGAAATAGCTTGGCAAGGATTATGGAAAAACAATCCCGGATTGGTTCAGTTATTAGGCTTATGTCCGTTATTAGCTGTAACAGCTACGGTAACTAATGCTTTAGGCTTAGGTGTTGCCACACTGCTAGTGCTGGTTGGTTCTAATGTACTGGTATCATTGGTGCGCAACTTTGTTCCAAAAGAAATCCGTATTCCAGTGTTTGTGATGATCATTGCCGCACTAGTAACCTGTGTTCAGCTGTTAATAAATGCTTATGCCTATGGCTTATACCTTTCTTTAGGCATTTTCTTGCCCTTGATTGTCACCAACTGTGTGATCATTGGCCGAGCAGAAGCCTTTGCATCACGCAACAATGTTAGTAGCGCTGCTTTTGATGGGCTCATGATGGGACTTGGGTTTACCGCCATTTTAGTGGTGCTTGGCGGAGTACGTGAAGTTCTTGGTCAAGGCACTTTATTTGATGGTGCTGAGCTGCTGTTAGGTGACTGGGCAAGCGCACTGACGATTCAAGTATTTCAACTCGATAGCCATTTTTTAATTGCAATGTTACCGCCGGGGGCGTTTATCGCCATGGGACTGTTAATTGCCCTTAAAAATGTTATTGATGCAAAACTCGAAAGCCGACAACCAAAACAACAAAGCGAAGCCATAGCGCGCGCCAGAATTACCAAGGTTAGCTAATAGATGAACAAACAAAAACGTTATGAAATGTTAACCCGTCTTCGGGACAATAACCCTAAACCTGAAACTGAATTAAACTTTTCATCGCCGTTTGAACTGCTGGTTGCCGTCACCCTGTCGGCGCAAGCAACCGATGTCAGCGTCAATAAAGCCACTGACAAATTATTCCCTGTCGCCAACACAGCTCAAGGAATTTACGATCTTGGCGTTGATGGCTTAAAAACTTACATTAAAACCATTGGGCTTTATAACAACAAAGCGATAAATGTTATTAAAGCCTGTAAAATGCTAATTGATCAACATAGCGGCGAAGTACCTGAAAATCGAGAGGCATTAGAAGCACTCCCTGGCGTTGGCCGTAAAACTGCCAACGTGGTACTCAACACTGCATTTGGCTGGCCTACTATCGCTGTTGATACCCATATTTTTCGTATGGCAAATCGCACTAAATTTGCCATGGGTAAAAATGTCGACCAAGTAGAAGAAAAAATGCTGAAAGTCACCCCTGCCGAATTTAAAGTCGATGTACATCACTGGTTTATTTTACATGGACGCTATACCTGCATCGCCCGCAAGCCTCGCTGTGGTAGCTGTATGATAGAAGACCTTTGCGAATACAAAGATAAGGTTTACCCAGAAGATTAATCATCTAATGTTATCTTTTTAGTACTTTTTATTAGAGCATCTCTACGAACCATTGCCTTCCAATTGGCAATGGTTAAACTGTTAAATACCATCCTGTAAATACCATCCTGTAAATACAATCCCGCGCCCAAATCAGTTAATACTTTTGTATTAATAAAATGTTAATACTGTGATCTATTTTGCTATCATTATAAGCTAATGATACTTGCAGCTATCCGTCATAACCTTTACAGCTAATTCATCTAAATACTCAATGCGTAGCAAGAATTATTTGTGGTTTGAAGCACAACATTTAGAAAAGGACATTTCGTGACACAGAAAGACACAGCTTGGGTTGAATACGCTAAAGCAATAGGCATTATGTTAGTGGTGTATGGACATGTAGCCCGTGGCATTTATCATTCGGGCATAGACTTACCCGTTCCTTTTTACAAACTTGCTGATAGCCTAGTTTATAGTTTTCACATGCCGCTTTTTTTCTTTTTATCAGGGTTATTCTTTGTTACATCATTACAAAAAAGAGGATCGAAAAAATTAGTTTTCAGTAAAATTGATACTATCTTTTACCCCTACTTATTGTGGTCAATGTTACAAGGTTCATTAGAAGTACTTTTACCTAGCTACACCAATGGAAGTCCCTCTTTTACTGACGTCCTTTCACTGTTGTGGGCCCCTAGAGCACATTTTTGGTTCTTATATGCTTTATTGTTAATCTTTGCATTATCGACGCTAGCATATCGTTTATTACCACAACGCTTCAGCGCTGTATTTGGCATTTTCAGCATTATAATGTACTTAACTAGCTCGATGATTTCAGATGATAAAATAATCAATTATATTACTGAAAACACAGCTTTTTTCGCTCTAGGAATTATTTTTTCACTGCATATAAAAACGCAGTGGCTTGATAGCAAATTAGCCCTTGTCGGATTATTTTTGGCTTTCATATTAGGGCAATGGATATTTCACGGTTATCTGTCATTAGAATATCGTGATAGAGGTATACAGTCTTTGTTACTGGCTATAATTTCAATTGGTTTTATCGTTTCTTTATCTATTCATCTGGCAAAATTTAACCTAAGTTTTTTTGCTTATTTAGGTCGCTGTTCAATGGCAATATATCTGATGCATGTTGTTGCGGGCGGAGCCGCTAGAGCACTACTAAGTCAACTAGGCATACACTCTTTTATCGAACAGCTTGTTATCGGTTTTATCTTTGCCCTGTTAGCACCGCTGGCTGTTTTAGTGCTGATTAATAAACTAAAAATACCTTATATGTTTTCAGCACCATTGTGTTCTTGCTTAGCTAACATATTTGCTAAAGCTGCAAAATTTACCCATAAAAAGAAGCAAACAGGTACTTAGTTTGACCAAGTCAAATTTAAGGCACAAAAAAACCGCTATAAGCGGTTTTTTGTGAATATTTTCAGCAAGTTTTAAAACATTGATACAAAAAATGCGCTGAAACATACTGCGATTACTACTGAGGTACCAAGAGCCATTTTTAGTTCTGTTGTCATTATCTTGTCTCCAAATGAATATAAGTTAATTTTAGCTTTTAATAATTATTTTCCTATTGTTTAACAACAAAACTGTGAACTAAAACGTAAATTTTAACCTGAAATCAATTTTATATCTCAGATGAAAATTTGTTATGCTTGAACAGTTACTTACATACATTCAATTATAGAGAATATTATGTCACAACTTCTTCATACCATGATCCGTGTCGGCAACCTTGACCGTAGCATTGAGTTTTATACCCAAGTTATGGGGATGAAATTATTACGAAAATCAGAAAACAAGCAATATCAATATACCCTCGCCTTTGTCGGTTATGGGGATGAGTCAACTGGACAAGCTGTAGTTGAATTAACTTATAACTGGGGTACTGAGAGCTACGATTTGGGTACAGGTTTTGGGCATTTAGCTATTGGCGAAGAAGACATATACGCCCGCTGTGAAGCCATTGCAGCTGCTGGCGCCAATATCACTCGCGCACCAGGCCCTGTTGCAGGTGGAAGCACCGAAATTGCCTTTGTAGAAGACCCAGATGGTTACAAAATAGAACTCATCCAAATGAAGTCAGCGACTCAGGGCTTAGGTTAAAAATCAGCAAAAAATTAGCTTAATGGTTAGAATAACTATCTAACTAAGATTGTCACTTGGTGACAATACAAAAAAGCCAGTGTTAGCTGGCTTTTTATTGGATTCATATAAGTTTTAATTGCTTAGAACTTAAATGATACACCTGCGTAGATTTGACGACCAATGGTGTCATACACTTCAGGAACTGTACCTGCATCGTTTTCACTTGGGATCATCAGTGGCTCTTCATCGGTTAAGTTTTTCACACCAATGTTAGCTGAGACTGCGTCGCTGAAGAAATACGTTGCCGAAACATTGTGGTAAAGAATTGAATCAATCGGAGCATCCGTGTTGATGTCATTCATTTCGCCAATATAACGGTTCGAATACATTACACTCCAATCACCTTGTCTAGCACTTATGTTGAAGTTGTTTTTGTATTCAGCGTAACCACCGAACATACCACCAATTGTACCAGTGTAATTTTGGCCATCTTGCTCAAACTTAATCAAGTGAGTCAGATCGTTATTGATTTTCCAATCCAAACCAAATGCTTCAAAGCTGTATGCTAAGTTAAAATCAATACCTGATGTATCTTGGTAACCAACGTTGGTTAGTGGGTTGGTTAAGTGGTCTAAATTACCATCAGCGCCAATATTAAAGGTTTCACATGCACTTATATCGTTAGCAAAACAGCTATTAAGACCCGCTTGTACATCTAAACGCGCAATAGCGTTATCAATCTTAAATCTCCACCAATCTAGGGTGATAGATAGGCCATCAACATAACTTGGTGAGTAAACTAAACCAGCAGTATAAGACTCTGAAGATTCAGCATCTAAGTTTTCATCTGAGGTGTAGTTAACTAAAATTTGGTCATCTAACTCATTACCCCAAGGATCATCTAGGAAGTCGAATGAACCTGAGTTTCCACCAAATAATTCGCTGACACTTGGCGCACGGAAACCAGTAGCAGCTACTGTACGAAGCATTAAATCATCGGTCGCCTCATAAGTTAAGCCCACTTTCCAAGTTGCAGCACTACCAAAAGTAGAGTAATCATCATAACGAAGTGCAAACTCACCAGTTAATTTTTCAGTGAAAGGAACACTGACTTCTTGGTAAACAGAGAATACATCAAAGCTGCCATCAGTTGGATCTTGCTGCGCTGCAGTACCTTCACCAGCAATAATTACTGGATCTGGATTGTAATAACCACTTTCATGACGGTACTCTACACCGATTGCGAAAGCCACTGCACCAGCATCTAAATCAAATGCTTCACCGCTGATCACACCAGCAATAACATGTTGATCGTTACCGCCATCAGTTTGCTCTGTGTAGCTAACGGCATCAATCATCTCTTGGCTCATAGGATCGCCAGAAAACCATGCATCTTGATTCGCATTGATTGATTTTATCATGTTGCCTTGGTGAATTGAATTATGTACCCAAGTATCGGCTTTGTTACTACCATAGGTATATGACACATCCCAGTCCATACCGGTGTTAATATCTAAATAACCGGCTAAACCAGCGGATACACGTAAGGTATCGGTTTCTTGTTCATAAACACGGTTACCCACGTCATTCATACGTTTACGGTAGTTAATAAACCCTTTGTCATCAGCTACGATTCCAGCTGATATCATAGCATCATCCAACGTAATGCAATCATCTTGCTTAATATTACCTTCACAAACTTCTAAATCTAAGTTAGCAGGTTGAGCCGCCATCATTTGGCTAGATTTACGTTTAGTGTAAAGGATATCACCGCTTAAAATCATGTCATTTGAAAATTCGTGGTTACCGTTAGCAAAGAAGCTATAGCGTTTATTTGGCGTTTGTAACCAGCTGTCTTGGGTGAAGTCATAACCTTGCTCTTGAGTAACCCAATCACCGTTATCATAATTTTTGACTTCTGTGACAATGTTTCCTTTATCATCAAACACAGGATTACCGTTAGAATCTAGCTTATTTCCGACGATACCGCCTTGTGGCGTAAATGAGCTATCACCCTTAGCAACCCAATCACGATCGCCCTGCATTACACCTTTACGCTCTGAGTAAGCTAAACCAAAAGTCACGTTACCTTTGCCGGTATCAAAACCATATAATGCACTTAGCTCTAGGTTCTCGCCATCACCTTTGTCAGTTGCACCGCCATTGATATCAAACTGGAAACCTTCAAAGTCTTTTTTAGTAATGATGTTAACAACACCAGCGATAGCATCTGAACCATATACTGCTGATGCGCCATCTTTTAAGATTTCAACACGAGCAATCATTGCAACTGGAATAGTGTTCAAATCGACTGCACTGTCTGCGCCAGATCCTGAGTTCACCATACGACGACCATTTAACAGTACTAATGTTCTGTTTGAACCCATACCACGTAAATCAACTTGCGCTACACCATCAGATCCGTTGTTGGTGGTCGCACCTGCAGCCATACCGGCCATAGCAGGTTGAGATTGTAGAATTTCATCTACAGAGTTATAACCTTCCGCTTTGATAGCACTGGCGTCAATCGTGGTGACAGGCGATGCTGTTTCCATATCTTGACGTTGAATACGGGAGCCCGTTACTGCAATTCTTTCTACGTTAGCAGATTCTTCTGCTGCGTAAGCACTTACCGAAACGGCTGAAGCAGCTGAAACTGACGCTAATAACGCGACGTTTACGCTGTTTGATAATTTAGATCTTTTAAGCATTTGTAGCTCCCTGGTGATATCTTTTCTTATTCTATGTACGCAATTAAATAAGTATTTAAATTTGCGTTGAACTAGATACTGTATAACCAGAGATATTTCGTCAAACCACTAACCTTTAACTTTTGACCGTTATCTTGTTAATAACTTACAAGTGCAAGTGTTAACACTAATAAGTAGCTATCGCGCTAAAATAGAATTTATTTTACTTAGCAGTGAATAACACTGCCAATAACCATCAAATAAAGTGTTATCATCTAGTGCAAAAATAACATTTTTAATACTTATCAAAACGAATATATGTGACAATGATCACACAATATTATTGAAGCTTGCGCCATATAAAATTTATTTAGTCAGTTTTTATTCAGTTTAAGATCTGTTTAGGATCTAAAACACTGTAACCCGCACCAGTACTGGGTCTTTATAGAATTATTAACTGTGGTTATTATTTAAACAAGTATATTTATAACAATGAAAGGTAATTTTATCTGTAGGATTGTTTGTATGGCTCAATTAAATAGCATTAGGTTTTAACAAGTACAACACAAGCAGGTGTTAGGTTATTACAATTTAACAATTGAGTATTATGCCATCCGGTATGTTTTATTTTTAATCATTTATAAATGTTACAATTCGTCGATAAGTTAATAATGAATATTTATTCAATACTGCACCATTATTTATAAGTAAAAAAAAGGAAAGCCTTAGCTTTCCATTTTTTATTACAACAAATTAAACTGCTGGTTTTATGATATCAAAGTGCAGATATGCTCTATCTGTTGCAATTCGGCCACGTGGTGTTCTTTGTATAAAGCCTTGTTGGATTAAAAATGGCTCTAATACATCCTCAATGGTTTCTCTGTCCTCACCAATAGCTGCGGCAAGGTTATCTAAACCCACTGGCCCGCCCATGAACTTATCAATGATGGCTAATAATAATTTTCTGTCTAGATAATCAAAGCCTTCTAAATCAACATCAAGTAAATCCAGCGCTTTTTGTGCGACCTCTGCAGTTACAAAGCCATCATGCTTTACTTCAGCGTAATCGCGAACACGTCTTAACAAACGATTAGCGATACGAGGTGTTCCCCTTGAGCGTTTTGCAATTTCAAAGGCGCCCTGCTCATCGATGGGTAATTCCATGACTTTGGCTGAGCGAGTCACAATGGTACAAAGATCTTTTACGTTATAAAACTCAAGACGCAGTGGAATACCAAAACGGGCGCGCAAAGGCGACGTTAACGCCCCTGCTCGGGTGGTGGCGCCAATTAGAGTAAAGGGTGGTAAATCCAGTTTAATGGAACGTGCTGCAGGTCCTTCACCAATCATAATATCTAATTGATAATCTTCCATTGCAGGATAGAGAATTTCTTCCACTACTGGGCTTAAGCGGTGTATTTCATCGATAAATAGCACATCACCATGTTCAAGGTTTGTCAGTAGTGCAGCGAGATCGCCCGCTTTTTCAAGTACAGGTCCTGAAGTAGACTTAATATTTACACCCATTTCATTGGCAACAATCATCGCCAGCGTAGTTTTACCTAAACCTGGAGGGCCAAAAATCAACATATGATCTAAGGCCTCTTCACGTTTAAGCGCTGCCTCTATAAACACTTTAAGCTGGGCGCGAGTATCATCTTGACCTGTATAGTCTTCAAGCATTTTAGGGCGCATCGCCCTATCAATATGTACTTCTTGCTCAAATTCTTGTGGTTGTATTAAGCGATCTGCTTCTATCATTTATATCTCTTTAATTAAGCAATTAAATACCGGAGTTAAAGCATCGATTTTAGCGCGGCTTTAATTAATACTTCGCTGGTCATGCCGTCTGAATAAGCTGTTATAACCGCTTTACTCGCTTGCGCGGGTTTGTAGCCTAATGATACTAGTGCGGCAACAGCATCTTCTTCGGCATTGTTTTCAACCACTGCAGGTTGATAGTTAGTTTGCAATGCAAACTCACGCTCGGAGCCAACGGAAGCTTCGAGTAAACTTTTCAGTTTATCGCGCATTTCAATAACTAAGCGTTCTGCAGTTTTTTTACCGACACCGGGAAGTTTTACTAAGGTCACGATATCATCACGCTCAACACAATTAACAAACTCGCCAGCGGTCATACCTGACAAAATGGTAAGCGCCAGTTTAGGGCCGACACCATTGGTTTTTATTAATAAGCGAAATAACGCCCGCTCTTGCTTAGTAATAAAACCATAAAGTAATTGCGCATCCTCACGTACCACAAAGTGGGTGTATAGCATTGCGGTATGGTTTAATTCCGGTAACTCGTAAAAACTGGTCATTGGTACCTGTAACTCGTAACCAACGCCATTAACATCAAGTACAATTTCTGGGGCCTGTTTCTCAACCACCAATCCGCATAATCTTCCAATCATTTGTATCTTCCATATGTGCGGCTTTGAGCTTTTCCACCCAGCGCAATTAAACTTTGATAAGTGTGGTAGTGACAAATAGCAACGCCAAGTGCATCAGCAGCATCAGCTTGAGGCGCAGCAGGCAATTTAAAAATTTGCTGGATCATATGCTGAACTTGCGCTTTTTGCGCGCGCCCCGTCCCCACAACAGCACTTTTAATTTGGGTTGCACTGTATTCAGCAACCGGCAAATTAGCATTCATGGCCGCCACAATGGCGGCGCCGCGTGCTTGCCCAAGCTTTAGAGCCGAATCGGCATTTTTTGCCATAAAAACCCGTTCAATGGCAAATTGATCCGGCTGGTATTGCTTGATGATTTCTGTAATGCCATCAAAAACTTGTTTTAATCGAGTCGGCAAATCATCTGCTGAGGTTCGAATACAGCCACTGCCTAAATACAGTTGTTGTCTGCCTTGGCACTTGATGACGCCGTATCCGGTAATTCGTGAACCAGGATCAATGCCTAATATTGTTGTCACGGTTTTAAGGTTTCCTTAACCTAGACTTTCCATTACTTCGTCTGATATTTCAGCGTTATGATAAACCTCTTGAACATCATCATGATCTTCTAAATTATCGATCAAGCGCATAAATTTAGCTGCGGTATCAGCATCTAAATCGGCTTTAGTACCGGCAATCATGGTGACTTCGGCATTTACTGCTTCAAAACCAGCAGCATCTAGGGCATCTTTAACACTCCCAAATGCATCAGGCGTGGTGAGTACATCAAATGCACCATTATCATGGGAAACCACATCATCTGCACCCGCTTCTAAGGCAGCGTCCATCAGTTGATCTTCATCGACAGTATTTGGATATGAAATGACCCCAGATTTTGTAAACATATAAGCGACAGAACCATCGGTGCCTAGGTTACCACCTGACTTACTGAATGCATTGCGTACGCCAGAGACAGTTCGGTTTTTGTTGTCGGTCATGGTTTCAACCATCACTGCGGTGCCACCTGGGCCGTACCCTTCATAAATAATGGTATCAAGCTGCTGACCATCAAGCTCGCCGGCACCACGTTTTACTGCGCGCTCTACCGTGTCTCGGGTCATATTATTTGATAAAGCTTTGTCTATTGCGGCGCGTAGACGCGGGTTAGCATCTGGATCTGATCCGCCTTCTCGTGCTGAAACGGTTAACTCACGAATAAATTTACTGAATAATTTGCCACGCTTGGCATCTTGGGCCGCTTTACGATGCTTAATATTGTCCCATTTACTGTGTCCAGCCATGGTAAGTCCTTTAAATTTCCGGTCTCAATACCTGTTAGATTACACACTTAGGTATTATAAAAACAGACCGAGGCATATGCCTCGGTTTGTTATTTTATCAATGTAGCCAAACTTTAGATTACTCTTCAGTAGCGGGCTTCTCTTGCGGAATAACATTGATACCTAATTCAACTAACTGCTGCGGGTTAGCAAAACCTGGGGCATTAGTTAACGGACATGCCGCAGTGGTTGTTTTAGGGAATGCCATTACATCACGTATTGAGCTTGCACCTGTCATTAACATGATAATGCGATCTAAACCAAAGGCTAAACCTGCATGAGGTGGTGTACCATAACGTAATGCTTCAAGTAAGAAGCCAAACTTCTCGTTGGCTTCTTCATCTGAAATACCTAAGATACGGAATACCGCGCTTTGCATCTCTGCATTATGAATACGCACTGAACCGCCGCCTAATTCACAGCCATTTAATACCATATCGTATGCATCTGAAATCGCAGCGGCTGGATCCGCTTCTAATTGCTCTGGGGTAACATCACATGCTGCGGTAAACGGATGGTGAACAGCGTGGAAACCACCATTAATTTTCTCAAACATTGGGAAGTCAACAACCCACAATGGACGCCATTCACCTTCAAGTAGGTCAAAATCTTCACCGGCTTTAAGACGTAGTGCTCCCATTGCTTCAGCAACAACATTGGCTTTATCAGCGCCAAATAACACGATGTCACCAGTTTGCGCACCTGTGCGACTGATAATTTCGTTAACGATTTCTTCGTTTAAGAATTTAAGTACTGGTGATTGAATACCTTCAATGCCAGCAGATAAGTCGTTAATCTTCATCCACGCTAGGCCTTTAGCACCATAGATGCCAGCGTACTTAGTGTAGTTGTCAATTTGTTTGCGAGACAAAGATGCGCCTGCTGGAATGCGTAATGCCGCAACACGACCTTCGACATCGTTAGCTGGACCACTGAATACTGCAAATTCTACGTCTTTAACCAAATCAGCGATGTCCACTAACTCTAGTGGGTTACGTAAATCAGGCTTGTCTGAACCAAAACGTGCCATGGCTTCTGCATATGGCATACGTGGAAATTCACCTAAATCGACATTTAATAAGTCGTTAAATAAACCACGAACCATTTCTTCAGTTTTCGCCATCACTTGATCTGACGACATGAAAGAAGTTTCGATATCTATTTGAGTAAATTCTGGTTGGCGATCTGCACGTAAATCTTCATCACGGAAACACTTTACGATCTGGTAATAACGGTCAAAACCAGACATCATTAACAATTGCTTAAACAACTGTGGTGACTGAGGTAAGGCAAAGAATTGACCTTTATAGGTCCGGCTTGGAACTAGATAATCACGAGCGCCTTCTGGTGTAGCTTTGGTTAAGATTGGCGTTTCAATATCTAAAAAACCGCTGTCATCAAGGAAACGACGCACAGCACTAGTCACTTTAGAGCGAAATACGATTCTGTCAGCCATTTCTGGGCGACGTAAATCTAAGTAGCGGTATTTTAAACGCTGCTCTTCACTATTGTTTTGGTAGTTATCCATGCTTAGTGGTAACGGCGCAGAAGCATTGATAATAACTAAGTCTTTACCTAATACTTCAATTTCACCGGTTTTCATTTGTGCATTAATTTGGCTTTCTGGTCTTGCACGCACCACGCCTTTTACTTGTACACAAAATTCACCACGTAAACTACTGGCAACCTTGAAAACATCTTCTAAATCCGGATCATAAACAACTTGTACAATCCCTTCTCTGTCACGAAGATCTAAAAAAATCACGCCACCTAAATCACGGCTACGGTTTACCCAACCTACTAAGGTGACTTCTTGACCAAGATGAGACTTATTGACGTCTCCACAATATTGACTGCGCATTTAACTCTACCCTTAATTCGGTAATAGGTTCTAAAAAATAATTCTGTTAAACATTAGATAAATAATGCTAGCAACTATAGTACTTAAACAACGTCAATGACGTGATAAATAAATCCGAACATTATTTTACTACAAGCTTTGAAATAGTTTACTGCAATTAACGCGGCTTTAGGAAAAAGTTAGCACAATAAACGTGCAAAAAAGCATCATCCAATGCTTTTTTTGTGGATCTGCTGCATTTTTGGTTAACCGCTGCCAAGCCTTAAGTTTATTTGTTAGAAATTAATCAAGACTATTCAGCTTATTGGTAACCTAAGTTGTTAGCGCTTTTCTTGTTGCGGTACATATTTTTATCAGCACACTTTAACAATGCAATGGCGTTATCACCATCATCAGGATAAATCGCCATACCGATACTGGCAGTAAGCGTTAGACTGATACCATCAATACTCAAAGGCTCTGTTAGGTTAGCTGTAATGGTTTCAGCCACCTTAATTGCACTTTCTGCGTTATCGATATTATTCAGTAGTATGACAAATTCATCACCACCAAATCGAGAAACTGTATCTGATTTTCTAACCGCTTTTTTCAAGCTATTTGCTATAGCAACTAATGCTTGATCACCAACATGATGGCCATAGGTGTCATTAACTGCTTTAAACTTATCGATATCAATAAATAAAATGGCAAATTTATGTTGTTCTCTTAGATGAGCGGTGACGGCGCAAGCTAATCTATCATCAAGTAAACACCGATTAGGTAAATGAGTCACAGGATCATGCTCAGCTGCAAATTTACTTTCTAATTGTGCTTGTTTACGAAGCTCCACTTCTGCCTTCAGCCGCCTGTTACCCCAAATAACCAACAATGTAATAGCGCTAACAATAACTAACCCTATCAACAGCATCTTAAACCAATGTTGATATTTATCCGCTTCGCTACTTAAGTCAATGGCCACCCATTGCTGATACATTTGCTGCTGCTTTGTTTCATCAATAGTTTCTAAGGCACGATTAATTAGTGGGATGAGCTTTTTAAGTTCTGAATAGACGCCAATATGACTTTTTTGCTCTGCTAAATCCGCTACCAGTGCTATTTTTAAATCAGGGAAACCACCTTCATTAAGTGCATAAGCCAAGGTAACCACTTGCTCAATAAATAAATCAGCTTGACCTGTAGATACGGCTTTTAAACCACTTTTGACATCTGCCACAGGCATGATCTTTAAGCCTGGAAATTGTTGCCTTAATTGATTATTGATGCTGTACCCTTTGACCACAGCAATCCGTTTACTTGTGTATTGACTTAAATTAAATAGTGGTTGCTCAGTGAGTGAGGTGGCAATGGCCCAAGGAGATGGCCAGTAACCATCGGTAAATTCGAGCGTAGGCTGCTGCAATTTACTCTTGGCCATACTAGCGACCATGTGTATGGTTCCTGATTTAATATCATTGTTAAGGCTATCCCAATCTTGATAAGCAACTGGAATAATATCGATTCCTAATTGATTAGAGATAATGTCAGTGACGTCGCTGTTAACGCCAGAAAACTCACCCTGTTCATTTTGATATTCCATTGGTGCCCAGTCGTCTAAATAGCCCAATTTTAATGCACCTAAGGAGTCCAAATATTTTTGCTCGTTATGACTTAAAAATATTTGCTTATCACGGCTAATAAAAGTGCGGTCGTCATTATTAACCAGCCATTTACGCTCTATTTTATTTAGTTCATGCAAACTAATCAGCTTGAAACCATTGGTGATACGCTCAGCAAGCTCTGTGTTTTCAACATTGGTGAGGTTATAAATCTGGGTGCTAAATTCAGTTGAAGTGAGCTGATTGAAATCTGCCCATTTTTTATTATTAAGTAAGTAATGTGACGTAGTCGCACTCGATGCAACAAAGCCGACAATATCGCCGTCTTGGCTCGCTTTGACCATTTGAGCCATAGAATCGTAATACCGCAGCTGCGCATTAGGCAATAATGTTCTCAGTTCAACAATATAAGGAGATGTGGCAAAAATACCAATGCGTTTACCATCAACTTGACTAATATTGGTTAATTCTTTTTGGTAACTAAAAAAACGACTTTTTACAGTGTATAAATGATTAGCTCGATGCAAGCCAGTATTTATGCTGTCACTTTCAGGATAGCCAATATGTACATCGGCTAAACCTTTTTTAACGAAATTAATACTACCGTTCATATCGCTAGGTATAAAGTTGATACTAATACCCGTTTTTTCAGACCATAACTGCCAAATATCGACAAATAAACCATGGGGTTGACCATCAGGGTTTATATCAACAAACGGCTCAATTTCAACTTGCATAGCGATCATTAAGCCGCCTGATTCACGTCTCAGGCCAAACCAGCGTTTCTCAATATCATCAACCACCTTCGCTGATATTTGCGCAAAACCTTGGTTAATTTCAGCAACCCAATGACTGTGCCGTTTGGCAACCGCTGGCGCTAAATTAACTGTATTAACTGAGATCCTAGCGGAAGTTTGATAGTTATTGGCCAAATCAAAATTAACCGGAATCCCTTGATAATAACCTTGAATAGCAGCAAAAGCATATAGCTCGCCATCAATTACCGCGTCCACGAGTTCACGTTTAGTTTTGAAGGTTTTAAATGTGAGACTAGGTTCAATGGCTAATAAATCATCGAGATGAGATGTGCCTTCGATAACCCCTATTTTAAAAGGTTTTAAATCTGTGATGCTTTTCTTAGTGGCGATATCATTATGAAGGTAAACGTAATTATTTAATGTTGTTATTTGATTGGCATAAGCAAATTTTGTCTTTCTTTTCGCGTTTACTACCATTCCTATATGGGCATCGACCTTACCTTCTTCAACAGCAGAGAGTGACTCCTTCCATGGCATGGGCTTAAAAATCACTTTAATGCCACTCTTAACTGACCATTCGTGCCATAAATCGACCATCAAACCCGAAGGGTTACCATTTTGATCAACAAATTGATAAGGGTAAGCGTCTTCACTCATTGAAATAGATATTGTTTTCGGTAGTGAGCTTACTAGTATCTCATCTGAGGAGGTATTAGCCCAAGTAGCAGTGGTGAGCACTAAACTGACTATGATGACAAATATAAATTGAGTGAACTTCAAGCGCTATCCCTTGTGCAAGATGTATTTTCTCTGAAGAAAAAGGTTATGTGTTTGTTGGTTATTTTTAATTACTGTACATCATACCGTTTTATATCGACTAATTGTCTAACAAGATGAATAATTTACCGAGAAAATAGCCAATAAACAAAATAATTTACAAAAATTCCAATGGGATACTTGCTGCTATTTGTTAGGATTAGCTAGAATGACAATATAATACTCCTAAGTTACTGCAGATGAACTCTCAACAAGACACAATTTACGCCACAGCAACTGACAAAATATCAGATTTTCAATTTGATAATCGCGTCGCTGGTGTGTTCAACGATATGATCAGACGTTCTGTACCTGGTTATGCACAAATCATTAATACGATAGGTGATTTTGCTGATAGGTATGTAACGCCAAATTCTAATATTTATGATTTAGGCAGCTCCTTAGGCTCTGCTACCTTAAGTATTCGTCGTCAAATTGAACAACGCCAATGCCGTATCATCGCAGTAGATAATAGCGAGTCTATGGTTTCTCGATGTCAGGAAAATCTCGCGGCTTATGTCAGTGATACTGAGGTTGAGTTAATTTGTGGTGACATTAGAGATGTAGAAATCACCAATGCATCGATGGTGGTGTTAAATTTCACCTTACAGTTTTTACCGGTGCAAGATAGAGATAGCCTGATCAAAAAAATATTTCAAGGCTTATTGCCTGGCGGCATTTTAGTGATCTCAGAAAAGCTCTGCTTTGAAGATGATGTGATTCAATCATTGCTGTATGAACAACACCTCGATTTTAAACGTGCTAATGGCTACAGTGAGTTAGAAATCAGCCAAAAACGCAGCGCACTTGAAAATGTGATGCGCCCAGACAGTTTAACAATCCACCAACAACGCTTTACTGATAATGGCTTTAGTCATTCAACTGTATGGTTCCAATGTTTTAATTTCGCATCTATGGTGGCTATCAAGTGATTAGTTTCAGCTCTTTTTATCAACAAATTGCCGACTCATCGTTACAACACTGGTTGGAAGAATTACCGGCTATTTTAGGAAAGTGGCAACGTGAACATAAACACGGCAATTTACCTAAATGGGAAAAAGTCCTTAACAAACTTAATTACCCTACTCCAACAAGCATCGATTTATTCAATGGTGTCAAAATTGGCGATGGCAGCCAATTAACTGCAGGTCAAACTGAAAAACTTGAAAACCTTTTAGGCTTGTTTCAACCTTGGCGTAAAGGTCCTTTTAATATTCATGGTATTGATATCGATACCGAATGGCGCAGTGACTGGAAATGGGATCGAGTAAAACCACATATTTCACCGTTAGAGAATCGCACCGTGCTAGATGTAGGTTGTGGTAGCGGCTACCACATGTGGCGCATGCTAGGGGCTGGCGCAAAACGTGTCGTGGGTATTGACCCTTCGCCGTTATTTTTATGCCAATTTGAAGCCGTTAAGCGTTTAGCGGGTAATCAGCATCCTGTTCATTTATTGCCATTAGGAATTGAAGAACTGCCAGCACTTGATGCGTTTGATACAGTGTTTTCTATGGGAGTGTTATATCACCGCCGCTCACCTATCGACCATCTAATGCAGTTACGTGATCAACTGCGTATGGGCGGCGAATTGGTATTAGAAACTTTAGTTATCGATGGTGATGAAAATGCGGTTTTAGTGCCAGAAGACAGATACGGCAAAATGAACAACGTATGGTTTTTACCCTCCGTTGATGCGTTAATGTTATGGCTTAAAAAATGCGATTTTACCGATATCCGTTGTGTCGATGTTGATGTCACCTCTATGGCAGAACAGCGCTCAACTAAATGGATGAAAAACGAGTCGTTAGTGGATTATCTTGATCCAAATGATGTTAGTTTAACGGTAGAAGGTTACCCTGCACCCAAACGTGCAACGATTATTGCAATAAAGAACCAACCTAATCACGACTTAATTTAACCTAGATTATTAAAATAACAGGAATTATCATGTTAAAGCAGGTATTTATTTTATCTTGTACAGCCGCGTTAATCACCGGCTGTGCTTCAACAGAAAAAGTAACTCCGGTTGGTAGTGAAGAGTTTACTTCAAATTTAGCCAGTTCTCAGGCCGCTATTATTGAAGCGATTAATAGCCAATGTATTAGCGCCACACCTGAAATTGTTGCCTTAAACGAAGAAGTACAACAATTAAGGTTACAAATCACCGATACTCTTACCAAACAATCTGAAAAAATGGATGCTGATGCCGTTGCATTAGCGCAATTAAATGAACCACCTCAGTGTCCTGAGTCAGCAATAACCGATAAGTTTGTTCTGGGTGAAGTAGAAAGTGTTTTTATTGACGAATTAAAAGCCGCTTTTGCAACGCGTATTGATACTGGCGCTGAATCGTCATCATTAGATGCCCGCAATATTGTGTTATTTGAACGTAATGGCGTTCAATGGGTTCGCTTCGATGTAATGATCAATGGAGAGGATCAACCTGGGGATACTTTTGAACATAAAGTTGAACGTTTTGTGCGCATTAAACAAGATGCAGAACAACCTGATGATCGCCGCCCCGTTATTCATGCCCACCTGCAAATTGGTAAATACGCCGCTGAAACTGACTTAAACTTAACCGATCGTAGCCATTTAGATTATCCCTTACTACTTGGTCGTAAATTTATGAAAGATATTGCTGTAGTCGATGTCGGCCAGAGCTATATTCATGGAAAAAAAGACAAACAAATAACGACAAAAGTTAAATAGGACTTCTAATGCATTCACGTAAACCGTTTTTTATCTTCGTCGCGTTATTATTTATATTCGGTACTGCAGCCAGTATTTATCGCAGCGTTGAACACAACGTCCCTTTCCTTCCTGGTCAGCAGGTTCAAAGCTGGTCAGTGGAAGCAAAAGTGATGTTTAATGGTAATAATAACCCAACCGAAGTATCACTCTCTTTGCCACAAGATCCTGCATTTGATGTGCTTTCAGAAAATGCTACCTCACCGGGATATGGTCTAAATATCTCAGAAGGGGCTGACAGAAGAGCAGTTTGGTCAATTCGTGAATCCTCTGGACGTCAATCCTTATATTACCGTGTAACACTGGTACCGACAGGTCAACTTGACGTCACCCAAGATGAAGTACCTGAAACACCAGAACCCTTTTTATGGCAAGTCACTGAAAAAGGCGCCGCTGACCAAATCATGAACGATGTATGGCAGCGCAGTGCTAATAACCTTTCTTACGCACAGCAGTTAATGTCAGTGATTAACGACACTAATCAATCGCAGAATTTAGCACTGTTATTATCAGTTAACACTCGTACCCAGTTGTTTTTGCAAATGCTGCACTCTAAAGGCGTTCCTGCAAAACAAGTGAGTGGTCTAATGCTAGAAGACCAACGTCGTCGTCAGCAACTCAATCCTTATGTGCAGGTTTATCATAATGGTGAATGGGTTTTATTTGATGTTGAAGGCAACAGACAAGGCCGTCCTGATAACTTGGTTTTATGGCAACACAATAACCAATCGGTGTTAGATGTTGTTGGTGGCAGTAACTCGCAAGTTAACTTTTCAATGTTGCAAGAAACACGCTCAGCACTGGCAACCTCTATCGATATGATGAAAAACTCAGATGCACTGGATTTTTCTTTGTACCAATTACCACTAGAAGAACAAAGTACCTTCAAAGGGATTTTATTGATCCCAATTGGCGTGCTTGTGGTGGTGTTCTTAAGAGTGATTATCGGTATCAAGACATCAGGTACCTTTATGCCGGTACTGATTGCATTAGCCTTTATTCAAACCACATTATTGACCGGCTTAATTGGCTTCTTGTTAATTGTCGCCTTTGGTTTGATGATCCGCTCCTATTTATCGCAACTTAACTTATTGCTCATATCCCGAATATCCGCGGTCATTATTGTAGTGATATTTATTATTGGCTTGTTTACGCTTATTTCCTATAAAGTGGGATTAAGTGAAGGCTTAACCATTACCTTCTTCCCGATGATCATTTTGGCATGGACCATTGAACGTATGTCAATTTTATGGGAAGAAGAAGGCCCTAAAGCGGTAGTGATGGCCGGCGGTGGTAGCTTGTTTGTCGCCACCTTAGCCTACCTTGCTATGAGTAACAGTTGGATCCAATATTGGGTATTTAACTTCTTAGGTATTCACTTAGTGATTTTAGCAATGGTGTTAGTGATGGGCCAATACACTGGCTACCGTCTCACAGAGCTTAAACGCTTTAAACCTTTGGCTGGAGATCAGTAATGAACTTTGCCTGGCCTTGGGAGCTGCGCCGCAAAGGCGTATTAAATATGAATAAGCGTAATATCGATTACATTGGAAAATATAATCCTCGTAAATATTACAAACGCGTGGATGACAAGCTGATTACCAAGCAATTAGCTTTAGCCAATGGTATTGCCGTACCTGACTTGATTGGTGTTGTTGAAGAGCAGCACAAAATCAATGATATTCCGCAAATGGTCATCGACCGTACTGGCTTTGTGATAAAGCCAGCAAAAGGTTCTGGCGGTAAAGGGATTTTGGTGATCACTAAAGTGGAAGGCGGTCGCTATTATAAACCTAATGGCGATGAAGTGACGCCGACTGAAGTTTATCGCCATGTCTCCAACATCTTAAGTGGGTTGTTTTCTTTAGGCGGCACCCCTGATGTCGCCATTGTTGAAGGCTTGATTGAGTTCGATCCGGTTTTTGATGGTTTTAGTTACGAAGGCGTGCCTGATATCCGCTTAATCGTGTTTAAAGGCTATCCAGTAATGGGCATGCTACGCTGCTCAACAGCTGCTTCTGATGGCAAAGCTAATTTGCACCAAGGCGCTGTCGGTGTCGGTTTAGATATTGCTACAGGCAAAAGTTTGTTTGCTGTTCAATTTGATGAACCTGTTTTAAAGCATCCTGATACTCAATTTGAATTGTCACAAATTCAAGTCCCAAACTGGGACACCCTGCTTCATACCGCATCCAGTGCCTATGAAATGTGTGAACTGGGTTATTTAGGAACCGATATGGTTTTGGATAAGCAGCGAGGTCCATTACTACTGGAGCTAAATGCTCGACCAGGACTTGCAATTCAAACCGCAAACGGTAGAGGGATTTTACAACGCTTGCAACATGTTGAGTCTATCAAAGGCCCTGCCGTTTCAGTGGAAGAACGTGTGGCTTATGCCAAAAAGCATTTCTGTAGTAATCCTAACTTTTAGTTTATTGGCAACTGCGCAAGCAGTTGCCAATCCTCTTCAGCTGTTTGTGCAACAATGTTTGCAATACAAACCGTCTTTAGCATCCCTAGATTTAAAGCAAACAACCCCTTACCAAACATTACAGTTTGAGCAATTAACCTTAGGCTTTAACAATTTTAACGACCGTTTAAATTACTACCGCCACTTAGCCACTCATAACCAGCGTGAAGGGCTATTAATGTGCCAATTACATTTAGCTGATGAATTATCAGCATTGTTAACAGCGCCTCAATTATCCAGTTTTATCGCTGAGCTTGAAGATAGCCACATGCCCTACTCTTTATTAGCCAATAAAATTAACGCGATTACACTAGCCCAACTTGATATCGATACCAAATCACAGTTACACAATGCACAGGCAACGATAAGACGAAACCTTAGTAATAGTAATTTGAAATTGGTATTTAATAACGCACAATGCCAGTTAGATACCAACCGCGATGATACAAACTCTGCTTTTGAGATCAGTTTAGCCAAATACTTACTTTTACAACCAGATGAGCAATGCCGAAAAACCACTTGGCAGGCCTATCAAGCACGGGCAAAAAGTAAAAATCAGCAGTTATTAGCGACAATTAAAACCATTAAGCAGCAAGTTTCAGCGCCTGAGCCCAGCATTGCTTCAGCTGAAGCCCAAAGCGCGCCATTACAGGCAACCCAATCATTATCAACAAAGCCGTTATTAACAAATCAGCTGTTATTATCCTTCTTAGAAAGCCAAACCAATAATATTAATACAGCGCCTTGGAATATCGGTAAAACCCTTAGTCAGATAAAAAATACCCCTTATCTTGGCCCCAAAAACAGTAGTGATTTATTTCAGCAAGTTGTCGATGTATTAACGCCTCTGGGGCTTGAATTCGAAGCGATTCCCCTCCAAGTGCAAGCTGATATGTCGTCCACTAATGAAACCAATACCACCGCGAGTACTGGCAATGGCACTGCAACGGTCAATGAACCATCAGAACCAATTACAACTTATCGCTTGTGGCATCAGCAGCGTTTAGTTGGTGAACTCTATATCCATACAAGTAAGCATTCGATGGCGAATATCATTAGGTATCCGGTGATCGGTCAGCAATTTGCCCAAGCGAGCGTGGTTTTTCCAAAATATTTATCTAATCGGCGCCAAGCAATGCAACTGGTGAAAAGCCTCAGCGAGGCCATTACTGCTATGACTCGAGGCAGCCAATTCTATTTGGTAAATAAGCTTGGAGTATCAACAGATAATTATTTATTAGGTTATTATTGGTTAAGCAGTCATCTACAACACCAATTAGCCTATTTAACCCCTTCAGCGAGAGAGCAATTTGCTGAGTCTTATCGACAGCAACTTAGGGTATTTCGCAGCAAAGTCGCTTGGTATTATTTAAACTCTGAGCAGCAAGGGGATGATATAAATAATCAACAACTAAATAGCGCCATCAATCAGGCTTTTCAGGCGAGTTTTAATCAACAATGGCCGGATGCAAAAAATATGGCCTATAGCTTTAACGGCATAGCTAATGAAGGGCTCGATTACTATCACCCACTTTGGCAACAAAATTTAGTTAATTTGATTAATACAGACACTAACGCTTCAATAACAAATCGCCAAGTTTTTGATATTTTGGTAGTTAATGAAGATAATTTATCCCTAATCCAACAAATGAGCATTATACTTAATCCACCGACTGATCCATCATCAATCATCAGGAGAGCCTTTAATGTTGGCAATTCGAAAATTTAAATCCTTAACCAGTTTAATCAGCTTTTCGTTGCTACTTACTTGTGCCAGCAGCTTTGCTGAAACCAGAGATAACCATCAATTAACTCACCAGCAAGTTCGAAGCGCAATTCAGCTTAACCTTGAACAAAATATGTATTCCTTGCCACCTCGAATTCAAGGGCATTATGGTTTACGTATGTATCGCATGACTGGTGATGAAAAGTACGCTAATGCCGCTTTAATTGATTTGATCACCATTACAGAAAGACAAAACTACTTTGCCTGTAATATGGATAAACCTAATTTTATTGAAGATGAAGCCGAACAAGCTATTAGCGTGTTAGGTAAAGGTCCTCGTGCTAAAGCGCGTAAAAAAGCCCTTAAGCCGTTTCCAGAGTTTATTTTCTATAGCGATATTTTATTGCGCTATGCCAGTCGCACCGATGAACTGGGTTTCATGGGGCCATGTCATGAGCAAATGATTAAAGGCTTAAAAGCCTATGATTTAACCCCAGCTTTGACTGATCCTAAAATGATCACATCATGGGCCGCGCAGTTAGTGAATTATGTTTACTGGGCTAAACAGCTAAATGTGGGGGATTATGTCGAGGTATATAAACAAGCGTTCATCGAGACTTATCCTGACGATAAAGACAACAATCTTGATAAAAAGCAGTACCGAAACAAGCTATATGGTATGACACACTTTATTTTTGCCTCTAGTGGTTATTATCAAGAGCAAGTTAACGCCAAAGATTATCAATGGATTTTAGATTACTTTAATAACAACATTGATCGGATCTTAACTGATGCAACCGATGACATTATTTCAGAAGTCGGCATTAGCTTTTTATTAGCGGGTCAGCCAAACCATCCTGTGGTTAAAAAGACTCAAAACCATATTGCGGCGTCATTTATCCCTGAGTATCAACTGATCCCGTCACCTCGTGGTAATCCCAATATGGTGTCAGGCGAACACCGCAATGTATTGGCGATGATGCTTCTTGATTGGCCAGAGAAGCTGCATAAAGGCCCTTACCTTGCTGAAATAAAAGCGACGAAGAAGTATTTGCCGGTGCAAGTGACGCCTAAAGATCTCACTAAAACTAACAGCAATACAAAAGAGAAACCTAGCGCTAAGTAATTAAGCGCGTTCTCGATTGCCTTCAAGAGCGTATCACTGTGTGATACGCTCTTTTTAATATTGACCTGTAAACTAATGAGTTTTGTATGAATAGAGCAAAATCCACACTTGAGCAATGGCGAATTATTCAATCTGTAGTGGACTTTGGTGGTTACGCCCAAGCAGCAGAAAAGCTGAATAAAAGCCAATCTTCGCTCAATCACGCTGTGGCTAAACTACAAAACCAACTTGGGATTCAATTACTTGAAGTAAAGGGACGCAAAGCTTACCTAACGCAGCAAGGTGAAGTACTACTCAGGCGCTCACGTCACTTAACCCAAACCGTTGATGAACTTGAGCAACTTGCGAGCAATTTAGGACAAGGCTGGGAGCCCAACTTGACCATTGCCCGCGAAATCATCTATCCAATGCAATTTCTTGTGGACGCCTTAAAAGCCTTTTGGCCCGATAGCCGTGGGACCCGAGTGACTGTCATTGACTCGGTGATCACAGGCACACAAGAATTAATTGACAATAACATCGCCGATATCGCTATTTGCGGTATTCCTGCAAAAGGCCATATTGCCGAGTTCCTGTGTGAGTCAGACTTATACCTTGTATGCAGTCCGACTCATCCATTAACCCAGTGCGGTATTGTTGCCGATGAAACAGAGCTGGCGCAGCACTTACAAGTGGTCATTAAAGACACTGCAACTGAAAAATCAGTAGATACTGGTTGGTTAAAGTCAGAGCAGCGCTGGACAGTATCAAACTTTCACGAAGCAAAAAACGTGTTACAAAGTGGCATTGGCTTTTGTTGGGCGCCCGCTTATTTGGTCGAGGATGATATTCGCCAAGGTAAGCTCGCTAGGCTTATTCTTAAAGGCAGTAAAAGTCGTAAAATTGCATTAACTTTGGTTATCCCTAACCGAGATAATCAGGGGCCTGCCAGTAAATTGTTAGAATCTTTAATTTTATTACAGCACGATATTGACCAAAACAAGCCTTGATAGATATCTGATTTATTTAGCTTTAATGATACTCAAAGTCATTAATGCCAGCTCAAGTTACATTGAGTTCTACACTGAGACATCGATTATGGTGCCAATGTTTTCAGACCAGACATTTATCACATCTACTGCAACCTCGGCGTGAGAAATAGCTTGCTGAGCATCAATCAGGGCCGCTGTTTGCGAGCTAAGCGTGACGCTATCTGCAGTTATTAGTACTGAGGCAGAACTTAGCGTTTCTGGGATGGCTACCGCCGTGGTCGCCTGCGCTAAATCATTGTGCGCCTGTTGCAGTCCTTGAACACCGAGGGTAAAACTTGATGCTATTTCCATGATACAACTCCTTTTGAAACAACCTAATAGCAAGTTATATCACATTGAATAGTCTTGATAAAATGCATACCAATTTAAAAACTAATACCAGTTTGTCTCCCAATCTTTCCATACTGGGTTAAGCCCTGACTTTTGTATTTGCTGCACCATTTGCACCGCGCTGCGCTCATCTGAGATTTCAAATTGATCCAACTGGGTGTTGGGATTTTGATAACCACCAGGTTGGGTAGAGCTGCCAGCGCTGATATGAGTCACCCCTAAAGGCAATAAGTTGTTACGTAACTGCTGGGTTTCTCTGGTAGATAAACTAATTTCAAGCTGGGGGTTAAACAATCGAAACGCACAGATCAATTGCACTAAGCCCACATCAGTTAATTCGACTTTAGGACTAATTCCACCGGTACACGGTCTTAATCTCGGTAAAGAAATACTGTAACGACTGCGCCAGTGATGTTTTTCTAAATAGGCCAAATGATAGCCCATTAATAACGCATCTACGCGCCAACTGTCTAATCCGAGCAATACCCCTAATCCCACTTTATCAACCCCAGCCGCCGCGACCCTTTCTGGTGTAGTGAGCCGATAAGTAAAGTCTTGTTTTTTACCTCTGGTATGATGCTTGGCATAGGTTTGGCGATGATAAGTTTCTTGATATACCATCACAGCATCGAGCCCTAACCCCACCAGCTGGGCGTATTCATCTTGCGCCAAAGGCTGTACTTCGATTGCTACATAACTGAAATGCTGTTTTACCAGTGGCAAGATGGTTTTAAAGTATTCAATGCCTACTTTGGTTTCATGTTCTCCAGAAACCAGTAATATTGAATCAAAACCTCGCTGTTTAATGATTTGAATTTCAGCTAATAATTCGGTCTCTGTTAAGGTTTTTCGTTTGAGTTTATTACTCATAGAAAAACCGCAATAGTCACACTCATTTGCGCACAAGTTAGATAAATACAATGGCAGGTATAAACCAATATTAGCCCCAAAGCGTTGCCGGGTTATCTGATATGCCCGCTGCGCCATCGTTTCTAAAAAAGGTAATGCTGCAGGCGATAAAAGCGCGATTAAACTGTCAATATGACCTTGGGGGCGCTGTAATGCTTGTTGCACATCAGCTTCAGTGCTGCTATTAATCCGCATTGATAAATCGATTAAATCTAGCTGTTTAAATTGCTCGACAAAACTCATGGTGCGCCACTCTATTAACTTAATTTGTTGAACCAACCGCATTCAAAGTTAAATTACTCAAACCAAATCATTCACCTGTAAGGGAATAATCTGGCTTACAGATGTAAAAATTGCGTCAGCGGGCTAGTATGTTCTGCCTGTTTGGTAACACTGCCAAGTCCGGCGGTATAGGCATCACGACCGGTTCTAACCGCAAAATCAAAACACCGCGCCATCACTATGGGAGATTGACTACTGGCAATCGCAGTATTGACTAGCACGGCATCTGCGCCCAGCTCCATTGCTCGGCTAGCTTGCGAAGGTGCGCCAATCCCAGCATCAACAACCACCGGCACATTAGCTTGCTCAATGATCATCTCTAAAAAAGGCTCAGTGGCTAAACCTTGATTACTGCCGATAGGACTGCCTAACGGCATCACAGCGGCGCAGCCCACTTCCTCTAGCCGGTAACACAGCACAGGATCTGCATGAACATAAGGCAACACAATAAAGCCTTTTTTACACAAGACTTCGGCAGCTTTAAGGGTTTCAATAGCATCTGGCATCAAGTATTTCGGATCTGGATGGATTTCAAGTTTGATCCACTTTGTGCCAAGCATTTCACTGGCAAGTTCTGCTGCAAAAATAGCTTCTTTAGCGGTTCTTGCCCCTGCAGTATTGGGTAATAACTTAACTCCCATTTGCTGTAATGGCGTCAACAAGTCATCATAGTCTTTACTATGATCAATACGCTTCATTGCGAGGGTCACTAATTGTGAGTTAGAGGCTTCAATGGCAGCTAGCATAGTGTTAGCATCGCTAAACTTTCCTGTACCTGTAAATAAACGAGACTCAAATTGATGTCCGGCTATGGTTAACATAATCACCCCCCTGCTACAGCTGAAAAGACGTCTACTTTATCATTAGGCTGGCATTGAATGGCCTGCCAGCGACTTCTTGGTACAACTTGTTGATTGAGCACTAATGCCAGTGCTTTGGGATTAAGTTGTTTAGACTCTATTAGCGCTAATAAGCTTGGCGCTTGTTGCAACTGCTCTGGTTGGCCATTAAATTCAATTTCAATCATGTTTAATCCTTTTGCGGTAAAGTTATCTGCATGAGTTGACGTCATTTGTTGACGCTGTAATAGCTGCGCTACAACAACTACATTTAGGGTCTTGATTCATTTGTATAATCTGCCATTGCAAGCTTTTAGCATTAAACACATGTAACTTACCCGCTAGCTGGCCTTTGCCTAAGTCATCGGCTGTTAACCAATTTAGCCCCAATAAACTTTGCATTGATGCAACCGTTTGAACAGCAGCAGTGTTAACCCCCATTGATACACATGTTTGTGAAACATGAGTATCTTGTGGGTACAGGCATTGATAACAGCCCCTTTGCGGATAGTCAGTTGAGCTGCAAAATAATTGCCCATCATTAGCGGAAATCGCTGCGCTAATTAGCCCTGTAGCGTGACGAACACAAACTTCATTAATCATTAAGCGGCTAGTAAAGTTGTCAGTGCAATCAAACACCAGATCGACAGATTCAACTAATTTTGCACCATCTGTATCAGCGCCAAAGGCCTGCTCAATTGCCATGATATTTACGTCTTCATAGGCTGCTGCTAACTTATCTTTGGCAAGCAGCGCTTTACTTAAACCAATATCTTGTTCGTCAAAAAGTAATTGCCGCGACAGATTTGAAAGCTCTACCTTGTCATGATCCATCAATATCAGTTCTCCAACTCCCGCGGCGGCCAATTGCTGGGCAACACTGTGACCTAAACCACCGATTCCGATGATCAGTAGCCGGCTATTAAGTAATTTAAGCTGACCAAGCTCACCCATATCAGTCAGTAAAATATGACTGGCATACTTGATAAACTGCTTGGAAGTGAGCCCACTCTTATTAGCTTGACGCTGTTGTGTAATCGTCATGACACTGGCTCACACTGCTGTAGTTTCACTGATGGCTTGTGGGATTTTACATGTGATTGCCTTGGCTGTTGCTGAGGTTGTTGCTGAGGTTGTTGTGCAGCCGCTAGATGCCATTGCTGCTCTAACAATGAATAAGCCTTGGCAGGGTTTTCTGCTTCAGTAATGGCTCTTACCACGGCAACACTATCAACCCCAGTGGCTTTGATATCCGTTATAACACTTGCATCAATACCACCGATGGCCACGGTTGGGCATACGTTATTAAGTAATGCACTGTAGCGTGCTAATTTTGCTAAGCCTTGAGGCTTTGACGGCATCACCTTAGTGGTCGTTGGGAAAATATGCCCTAAGGCGATATAGGATGGATTTAATTGCTGAGCTAATAGAATTTCAAATACGCTGTGGCTAGATAACCCAAGGGCTAGCCCTGCCGCTGAAATTTCATTTAAGTCAGCTAACTCAAGGTCTTCTTGACCTAAATGAACCCCGAATGCACCAAGCTGTATTGCCAGTTGCCAATGATCGTTAATAAACACTTGGGCGTTATATTGCTTACCCAGAGCTATTGCGCGGCTAATATCTTGTACTAGTTTGGTTTGCTGAGCATCATTAGAGACCTCATTGACAGCATTAGCTTTAATTCGCAGCTGCACTGTGGTGCAATTGGCTTCTAACACACTTTGCAGCATAGTCACGTCATCCACAACCGGATAAACACCAATGCCCTTATGCAGCGCAGGAAAGCGGCAATCTAGGTAGCCCTGAGCTGTATTTATTAATCCATTGCTAAACTTTCCACCAGCAGCTAATTCTTGCTGTGTTTTGCCTAAATTGTTAATTTCAGCGCCACTTACGGCAGTAATTTCAGGGTAGTATTGTATTTCATCAGGCCAAGCGGTTTTTGCCACTGGCCCTGCGCCTTTACCAAATGATTCACTGCACACTAATCCCTTGAGTACATATGCTTTTGCCATCACAACGGCATCATGAAGTACATAGTTATGGGCTAAAAAGCATGCTATCGCAGTGGATAAGGTGCAACCTGTGCCATGGTTATTACTTGTATTAACTCGCTCGCTATTAAGCCAATAAGCTTGATATTGATGGGCGTCACTCACGCCGTGAACTTTACGGCAAATGAACAAATCATTGGCTTTGGTTTGTTGCCATACTGCATCACCGCCTTTGGCGAGCACATGACAATGAAGCTGTTTAACCAGTTGCGCTGCCGCACTATAAAAACCATCACTTGAGTCTAGGCTTTGGCTTTTAATTGTGCACTGAGGTTCAAATGCCACGCTGTTAGTATCAGTCAGCGTGTGTAACTCCCTAACATTAGGGGTAATTAAGCTAATTAGGCCTTTAAAAGGGCTAAAATCTAACGGCTTTTTTGCGCGCTCATTTAAGCTATCACCACTACTGGCAACCATGACAGGATCTAAAATAATCGGGATCAGCTCGTTAGCTAAACTCTGACTTTTAAATGCCTTTAACCAATGAGCAATGAGTACCAATTGTTGTTGTTTGGCAATTAAGCCAATTTTTATAGCTGCTGGCGCTAAATCGCTAGCAAGTGTATTTAGCTGAGCCAATAAGATGGATTCTGACACAGCCTCGACTAGTGTTACAGCCACCGAATTTTGCGCAGTAACAGTGGTAATTGTGCTGCAGCCAAAACACTGTAAGTCATTTATAGTTGCTAAATCTGCCTGTATGCCGGCGCCGCCACCACTATCTGAACCGGCAATAGTCCAGACGATGGGCGACATGGTTTCTAAGCTATGTGGTTGTGAAACATTCATGGTTAAGCCTCTAATTCAGCAGTGGTCTTAACAGCTAAATCTGCGCTTGTTGCTGTGTCTGGCTTAGAAGGTAACGGATGATAAATTGCATAGCCTGTGGCTTTAAATTCAGCTGACTTTTGTGCCATGGCTGATTGAATATCTACACCGCTACTAACGCTTATATCTGCACTTGCGTCTACGGAATTAACATTGTGATTAGAGTGTGCCTGCAGGTGTTTAAATTCGCTAGCGTCAAGCACGTTCACCTTTTGTAACTGATCACGCGCTTGCTTTGCAGCGTATTCACGCACTTCTTGAGTGATTTTCATTGAGCAAAACTTTGGCCCACACATAGAACAAAAATGCGCAACTTTGGCAGACTCTTGGGGGAGCGATTCATCGTGATAAGCACGAGCGGTATCTGGGTCTAAGCCTAAGTTATATTGATCTTCCCAGCGAAATTCGAACCTTGCTTTTGATAAGGCATTATCACGAATTTGCGCACCAGGGTGACCTTTAGCCACATCGGCAGCATGAGCTGCAATTTTATAAGCGATAAGTCCTTGTTTAACGTCTTCTTTATTCGGTAAACCTAAATGCTCTTTAGGAGTGACATAGCACAGCATGGCCACGCCATACCAAGCCATCATTGCCGCCCCTATCCCTGAGGTGAAGTGATCATAACCTGGCGCAATATCGGTGGTTTGTGGGCCGAGTGTGTAAAAAGGCGCTTCATCACAATGGGCAAGCTGCTTTTCCATATTCACTTTAATGAGCTGCATCGGTACATGGCCTGGGCCTTCAATGATGGTTTGCACATCATTTTCCCAAGCAATGTTAACCAGCTCGCCTAAGGTTTCTAATTCAGCAAATTGCGCTTCATCATTGGCATCGGCAATACTGCCCGGCCGCATACCATCGCCTAATGACAATGACACATCGTAGGCAGCGCAGATTTCGCAAATCTCTCTAAAGTGCTCATACAAAAAACTTTCTTTATGGTGACTTAAACACCACTTTGCCATGATGGAACCACCACGAGAAACGATGCCAGTAAGACGTTTTGCCGTCATTGGTACATAACGCAGCAGTACCCCAGCATGGATGGTAAAGTAATCGACGCCCTGCTCTGCCTGTTCAATCAAGGTATCTTTGAAAATGTCCCAATTTAGGTCTTCAGCGACACCATTTACTTTTTCTAACGCTTGATAGATGGGCACTGTACCAATGGGGACAGGAGAGTTTCGAATGACCCATTCACGGGTTTCATGGATATAGCGCCCCGTAGACAAATCCATTACAGTGTCAGCGCCCCACCTCGTTGACCAGACCAGCTTTTCAACTTCTTCTTCAATTGAAGACGTCACAGCAGAATTACCAATATTGGCATTAACTTTGACTAAAAAGTTACGCCCAATGATCATTGGCTCAGCTTCTGGATGATTAATGTTTAACGGGATAATGGCGCGGCCGCGGGCAACTTCATCACGGACAAATTCAGCGGTAATAGGCTGGCCAATGTGAGCGCCAAAAGCTTCACCGGGGGCTTTTTGAGTCAAAATCTCATCAGTGACTTGCTCTCTAGCCATATTCTCGCGAATGGCAATATATTCCATCTCAGGTGTGATAATGCCTTTACGAGCGTAATGCATTTGAGTAACGCGGCGGCCTGACTTGGCTTTTTTAGGGCGAACAAGGGCTTCAAAACGCAAATGATCTAAACCGTCGTCAACCAAACGCTGTTGGGTAAAGTCAGAGCTAACTCCATCAAGTTGCTCTGTATCTTCGCGCTCTTCAATCCAAGCTTGGCGAAACTTGTTTAAGCCTAAACGGACATTAATTTCAGCATCAGGATCTGAATAGGCACCGGCGCAATCATAAACTTTAATGGCTGGGTTGGCTTCAGTCACGGGCGCATCTTCACTACCGCCAAGGATAGTATCGCTTTGATGAATTTGACGCATGCCCACTAACAGATCGGGGCGGGATCCGCTCAGATAGATCTTTTCAGAATTTGGGTGCTGTAAAGGTTTTAGGGTTTCAATAAAATTTTGCGCTTGAGCGCGGGTTTCACGACGATTTGACATAAGCAACCTCAAAATAAAAAAATAGAGTTGCTTGCCTGGAGAATTGTTGATGACGAGCGAGTTAACATTAACTCTGTAATTGACTTGAATTTACACCTTAACTTTGGACCTTAAATATCGGCAAATGGCGGGTTAAATTAACTTCAGCAATAACTCTGCTTTAATTAATTCTATCTTTTATTTTGCACTAATATTTATGATCTAGCCACGCAGCCATTCACTATAAAATTGCTGCTGACTGTAGGGTAAAAATAAGCAAATTAACTGCTTGTTTCCTTCGCAGGTTCTAGCCTGATCAGGTTCAACGGATCCCGAATAAACGGTCTCAGCCATAAAGGCACTCCGACAAGATGGCTGCAGTATAGTCAGCTTATTTAATAAAATACAAGTCTATGACAATTTTCGAATCGGAATATGAGTTAAATTATTTCACTAATTAAAATACTGTTATATATGAATTTAATTTACAACCAAGCGATTAAGACCCAATTAATACAGAAATAATTTGATAAATAAATTTGATAAATATTATTCATTTTTGATGTTGTTGAAATAAATCTTTTGTGAAAGTCTGAACAGTTCAAGGTAATTTAAGTTTCGATAAGCGTTGTTGAATGGCGTTATCTAGTGCTTTTTTTGTTTTGCCTCCTTCACATGGGTGTCCTAAATCTAAGCCTTCGGCATAAGGGTTAATTTGGGTTGGTAATGCCACCAATCGATGGCAAGTTTCACCAATCTTAACAATTCTATTTGGATCTAAACGATGATTGAGGGTAGTTGGTTGGCGCTTATCTTCTATTACTATTAACTCTATATCATCCATTTCAGGGGTTAACTCACTGGTGCTGGCACCACTAACAGAAGTCGCTAAATGGGCTTGCTGACTTATTTGCTGATTAACTTGTTGTTGATTGAGTTTATTTATAAAGGAATGGCTAGCTTGATTGATGGCCGATAAATTGTCGCTTGTTATGGTATTGGCCTCTGAGATGGTTTCATTAAACAATTGTGGCTTAAATAGATGTTCGTTACTGCTATCTTTTTGCTGCTGCAGATACATGCTATCAACTGAAGACCAATCGAACTGGTGCGTTTCGGCTTGCACTGCTTCTGCTATTGGCAATTTTTCAATTATGGGCTTGTAGTCAATGGGCTTTTGGTTAACAGCTTTTTGGTCAATAGGCTTTGGGGAAATTGCCTTTTGATTGACAGTATCTTTTGGGCTAGTTGCAACTGCAGGCGCTATTGAGCTTGTATCGACAACCTTATTAGTACTTTGTTTGTTCGATATAGTTTGATCGATTATTTCTTCATTGGTAATGACTTCACTGACGACCTCTTCAATCAAGGCTTGTTCACTTGGCAGGGTCTTAGCTAGCTGGGTAATTTGCTCAGCCGTTAAAAAGTAGGCTTTTATTTCTTGGTTGTTACTTTCAGATGTCGCAGCTTTAACGGCTTGTTCACGGCTGATCTCGACAAAATGGCTAATGGTGTTATCAGCTAAGGAAAATAGCATAAACACCAGCACAACATGTAGCCCTGCAACAATAATGCTCGATGGTGATGTCAGTATCTTTTTAAACTCGTTATCAGAATTTTGTTTTAAAAAGCGACCTTGATTATTTTGATTGTCGATCAGCCCACAGATCAGCGGTAATGTTTGGGCTTTAATTACATCAGTGCTCATTATTTCAGTGCTAGTTACTTCAGTGCTAGTTGCATTCACCGTTTGTAACATCACAACATGATCACAGAAATCTATCACTTCAACCGCAGATTCTTGGCGGCTTGCATTTATGTAAAGCTGTCCATGTGAAACTTGTGTGCCATTTAAGCCTGTCGAATTTCCACTAGCACCCGGTTCAAAATTAGTGTTTTCTGCCAATCCTTGTGTTAAATGTTTATCACCACCTTGGTTCATTACTCGCGCCTCCTGTCGCTTTTGAATCACTGGATATAAATCGTGCTAGATCAGACTTCAACCACAAGCTGACCATAAACTAGATGATAAAAAAGCCATTAAGTTCATTTAATTTATGTCGATGACACACGACTCCCCACAAAATCAGACAGTTATCATAGCGTCAAACTTAAGCTTACACGTGTACGCTAAAGTCATGGCCTATTATGAATATTGCTGGTAGACTCAATGTAAATTGCTTAACAAGGTTGTATGCAACTATGTCACTTGAGTTAGATGCTAATCAAACATTAGCACCAACACCTACATCAAAGTCAGACTATGGTGTGATTGAGGAATTAGCTAACAGTATCACCCATGGTATAGGGGTACTTGCGGGTATCGCCGCGCTAATTGCAATGCTAATAAAAGCGAATGGCCAACTTAATATCGCTGACACTATCGGGATCACTGTGTATGGATTAAGTATTATTATGCTTTTTCTGGCCTCAACCTTATACCATTCCAGTAAAAGCCCCTTATGGCGTAAACGCTTTAAAATGGCTGATCACTGTGCAATCTATTTGCTTATTGCTGGTACATACACACCTTTAATGTCAATTAGCCTTCAAAATGATAGTGCTACGCTAATACTAACTGCAATATGGTTATTAGCCTTAGGCGGTATTATTTTTAAAACCTTATTTATTGGCCGCTTCAAAGGGCTAAGTGTTATTTTGTATCTTGTTATGGGCTGGCTTTGTGTCACCATCATGGGAGATTTAATCAAAGGCATGTCAGATTTAGGCTTTAACCTATTACTTGCAGGTGGGGCTTTTTATAGCATCGGGGTTATTTTTTATGTCAATAAGCGTATTCCTTATAATCATGCTATTTGGCATTTATTTGTACTTGCAGGCGCCTTGTCTCATTTCTTGTGTATTTATTTAACAGTCATATAAACCTGCTTTATATCCACAGTATTAACCCTGTCAGTATTTCGTCTCACTGTTATAAACTCACTCAAAAAGTATCGCTCATCAACCATGAGCGATAACCAACACTCATAAGCTGGCTATTGAATACTTACTATTGTCTACTTAACTCGCAACACCAAAGCGGGTTACAATAAATTATCATCCCATACCTGATCAAAAGCCATCAATGGAAAACCTTAGCCCAAAGCAAAGAATTTGGTTTATTGTAAATATGATCCCCACAGGTCATGTTTTAGCTTATGGTAAAGTGGCTGACTTAGCTGGGCTACCAGGTAGAGCCAGGTATGTGTCTAAAGCACTCAAAGACGCCCCCGATAACCTAAACTTACCTTGGTATAGAGTGATTAACAGCCAAGGAAAAATTTCTTTTAAAGTCAATTCTATTCATTTCCAAAATCAGCAACAGCGACTAAGATCAGATGGAGTAGAAGTGAACCAAGGCAAGGTTTCATTGTCAAAATATGAATGGCGCCCTGACATTGCAACCCTTGTCATGTCGTTACCTTTTTAAATATTGCATGGGTAGGTATTACTTTGATTAGAAAATTCACCGCTTTATTAGCCAATATTATTGTCATTACATTGTCTCAGGCCCCTAATGCTGTCGCTTCTGATGACAAGGAAAACCTCGAGTACCTCAAAGCATTAACCCCTCACTCTGCTGAATATCGGGTGTTCTATGGCAGTATCGAACTCGGTAAAGCTCGCTACCAGTTGCCTGAAAGTGATAATGGCTACTATAACTATCGCTTTGATAGCGATATCAGCTTATTAATGCTATCGGATGTGCGTAACCTTAATAGTGAGTTCAAACTCGAAGATGGCAAGGTTAAGCCCATCCGCTATATGAGTAAACGTAGCGGCACCGGATCTGACTACACAGAGCAAACCGCCTTTGCTGCTGGACAAGGCGTTATCCACACCATATATAAAGACGAAAGAGAGAAATTACCCTTTGCCGAGGATATCTACGATCCCTTGGTATCTCAATTAATATTTAGAATGGATATGTACCGCCAACCCGAATTGCTTAAATACAAAATGGTCAAAGAAAAAGAGTTTGATGATTATGAATTTAAAATTGTCGGCAAAGAACAAGTGATATTAGACAGTGGCACTTATCAAACCGTAAAAATAGAAGTGGTACGAAAAAGTAAAAAGCGCCAAACCTTTTTTTGGATGGCGCCAGAATTAAACTACTTACCCGTGCGTTTAAGTCATTTTTCTAAAGGTAGTAAGCAGCTTGATATTCAGTTAGATAATTATCAAATTCAGCAAGCAATAGAATCCGATACAGCTGTTACTAAAGCAAACGCTGGATTAACTGTTAATCAGTAATTCGCCTTGCCTAAATAACTTCCATTCGCCAGGCTGTAAAATATGCCACTGTTCGTTTTTTGTCAGCGGACGAGTAGCAATCACTGTAACGACATCATTGGGTGTCGTTTCTTTATTAAAATCAATAACCACATCAGTATCGATTAATTTGGCTTTGCCAAAAGGCGCACGGCGGGTAATGAAGCACAAATTATTAGTGCAATAACTCATTAAATCGACACCATCACTTAGGATCATATTAAAAACACCTAAAGCTCGAATGTCATCAGCCAGCGTTGCTACAAATTCAAACACCTGTTTCATGTCATCGGGTGGCGTATGACCAAACTCACCTAACACCTGTTCCATAATCCAGCAAAATGCCAGCTCACTGTCGGTGTCCCCAACAGGCTGAAAATGATTTACTTGAAACTTATTTTGGTAGTCTGATAACTGTCCATTATGGGCATAAGTCCAATATCGGCCCCATAACTCGCGGGTGAAAGGATGGGTATTTTCCAGCGCAACACAGCCACGGTTTGCTTGACGAATATGACTGACGACAATCTCACTTTTGATTGGATAAGATTTAATGAGCTGAGCGACATGGGATTCACTGCTAGGACGAGCATCTTTAAAGGTGCGGCTGCCCTTGCCTTCATAAAAAGTGATCCCCCAACCATCAACATGTGGCCCAGTAACACCACCTCTTTCAGCTAAGCCTGTGAAACTAAATACAATATCCGTTGGGACATTAGCGCTCATCGCTAGTAACTCACACATGAAACACGCCTTAAAAATATAATTAACTCAAAATATTACGTAATTTATATTGTACCTAGTGCAGAAAAAAATTGGCATTTTTATTAAACAAAATATTTTAAACAATTGTTTGAAATAACTTGTAATCAGCGCCAGTTAGGTTTAATTTTATGTGATACAGGTCAGACCACGGTCAGTTCTGTGAATAGGATCATTAATTTGTAGGTGTTTAAATATTAAACACTTTTAAGGAGAAAGACAGTGGAGACACTTATTTGGATCATCGCCATGATCGCGGTACTCGGCGCAGCAACTTACTTGCGGGTGTCGTTATTAACAGCAACAATTGCAGCAGCAGTTGTAATGTTAATTGGTAGTGTATTAGATATTGTTGGCAGTCTAGCTTGGGTTGTCTATATAGTTTTAGCATTACCTTTAAATGTTAAATCATTTCGTCAGAATTTCATCTCACGTCCACTGCTTAAAGTATATCAAGGCATCATGCCTGAAATGTCTACCACTGAAAAAGAAGCCATTGAAGCAGGTACAACCTGGTGGGAAGCTGACTTATTCGCTGGTAACCCTAACTGGAATAAATTACATAACTACCCTAAAGCGCGTTTAACTGCTGAAGAGCAAGCGTTTTTAGATGGCCCAGTTGAAACTGTGTGTAAAATGGTTAACCAACATCAGGTTTCACATGAGCTAGCTGACCTTCCACAAGAAGTTTGGCAATACTTAAAAGACGAAGGCTTCTTCGCCATGATCATCAAAAAGAAATACGGTGGTCTTGAATACTCAGCTTATGCTCAGTCACGTGTATTGCAAAAATTAGCTGGCGTGAGTAGTGAACTTGCATCAACGGTTGGGGTACCAAACTCTCTAGGCCCTGGTGAGTTACTGCAACACTATGGTACGACTGAACAACAAGATCATTATTTACCGCGTTTAGCTAAAGGTCTTGAAGTGCCTTGTTTTGCACTTACTAGCCCAGAAGCTGGTAGTGATGCTGGCGCGATCCCTGATTTTGGTATCGTCTGTAAAGGTGAATGGGAAGGCGAAGAAGTGTTAGGTATGAAACTAACATGGAACAAACGCTACATTACCTTAGCACCAGTGGCGACAGTATTAGGTTTGGCATTTAAATTACGCGACCCTGACAGCTTATTAGGTGATACCGAAGATTTAGGTATTACTTGTGCCCTTATCCCTACTGATATTCAAGGGGTTGAAACCGGTCGTCGTCACTTCCCATTGAACTGTATGTTCCAAAATGGTCCAACTCGTGGCAACGAAGTATTCGTGCCACTGAGCTTTATCATTGGTGGCCCTGAAATGGCCGGTCAAGGCTGGCGCATGCTAGTTGAATGTCTCTCTGTAGGCCGTGGTATTACCCTGCCGTCAAACTCTGCTGGTGGCGTTAAAACAGCTGCATTAGCTACAGGTGCTTACGCTCGAATTCGTCGTCAGTTCAAACTACCTATCGGTAAATTAGAAGGTATTGAAGAGCCAATGGCACGTATTGGCGGTAATGCTTACTTGATGGATGCTGTAAGTTCATTAACTACTGTGGGGATTGGTCTAGGTGAAAAGCCATCAGTTATCTCTGCCATCGTTAAATTCCATTTAACCGATAGAATGCAAAAGTGTGTTATCGACGCCATGGATATTCACGGCGGTAAAGGTGTATGTCTAGGTCCAAATAACTATTTGGGTCGTGGTTATCAAGCAGCGCCGATTGCAATTACCGTTGAAGGTGCCAACATTTTAACCCGTTCTATGATTATTTATGGACAAGGCGCTATTCGCTGTCATCCATATGTATTAGCTGAAATGGAATCTGCTTTTGATACCACATCGGGTCAAGGCTTAAGTAACTTCGATGCTGCCATCTTCGGTCATATTGGCTTTGCGATGTCTAATTTTGTAAGAAGTTTCTGGATGGGCGTTACTTCTAGCCGCTTCACCAAATCACCTTATAATGATAAAACGAAACGTTATTATCAGCAGATGAATCGTTTCAGTGCTAACTTAGCCCTGCTTTCGGATTTAGCGATGGCAACACTTGGCGGTAACCTTAAGCGTAAAGAACGTATTTCAGCACGCTTAGGTGATTTATTAAGTCAGCTATATTTAGCGTCTGCAACGCTTAAGCGTTATGAAGATGATGGTCGTTTAACTGAAGATTTACCGTTAGTTCAATGGGCTGTAGAAGATTCACTACATAAACTACAAACATCTTTAGATGACTTACTGGATAACTTCCCTATGGGTCTTGGCATTGCACTTCGCGCTGTTATCTTCCCATTTGGTCGCCCACTAAAACGTCCTAGCGATGTATTAGACCATAAAGTGTCTAAAATTATGCAAACGCCATGTGCCAGTCGTGACCGTTTAGGCCAAGGCCAATTCTGGACAGCTTCAGAGCACAATGCGGTAGGTATTCAAGAGCAAACTTTATTAGATATTTTAGCTTCAGAGCCTTTATACGACAAAGTCTGTAAAGCTGCCGGTAAACGCCTACCATTTATGTGGTTAGATAAAGTCGCTGCACAAGGTAAAGCCTTAGGTGTGTTAAGTGATACTGAAGTGGCCTTACTTGAAAGAGCTGAAATTGGTCGTATGAAGTCAATCAATGTTGATGACTTTGACCCTGAAGAGCTTGAAGCAAAGGTTGTTAGTGAAGCCAAGCAAGTTAAAGCGGCTTAACTCACTTTTTAAAGCTAACTAAAAATACCAAAAGGGAAAGCATTGCTTTCCCTTTTTTATTTGCTGTAAACCAAAGTTAAGCTGCGCTAATTACCCTAGTGTTAAGCAAAAATAATAATGACTTAAGTTAAACGCTTTGCCCAATTACCCTCATGTTGACTATCACATGCCGCTTCACTGTCTAATACAATCTGCCCAGCAGTTATCTCCACAGAAACAGCCTGTAAATAATGGCTTATCATCTGCACAATAAACGCATCTTGCTTGGCTAATTTGACCTTGGTTATTTGCGCCTCATTACTAAATACACAAATCACTTTTAACGATTTAGGAAAAGCGGTGTAGTTTACCGAATGCGTGAGCCATAGAAAGCCCTCACACTCTGACATTAATAAATCACACACCAGTGTTAACTGCTGACGAATTTGGTTATCACGTTTCTTGTCGGATTTTTTCATCGTTAACCTTCGATTAGCTGTGAATTATAGGGTTGTCACTGAGTTGTCACTATACAGACATAAAAAAGCCAGTTGTGACTATTCACAACTGGCTTTTTGAAGTGCTTAAGTCAACATAGCGTTTATAACAGCTAATTCACTTAAGCAGATTGTCACTAAGTCGTTAACTCTTGTTCTAGTTGCTTGGCAATCGCTTCAGGCGAGCTACTGTTTCGGGCAAAGATACTGTAAGCCACCGGGATCACTAACAAGGTGAAGAAGGTTGCTAACAAAATACCTGATAACACTACCACGCCAATCACAAAACGTGTTTCAGAGCCCGCACCACTTGATAGCACCAATGGAATAGCACCAGCTGCAGTGGTAATACCGGTCATGAGGATCGGTCTTAAACGTTGGGATGAGGCTTGAATGACTGCTTGTTCAAACTCAATGCCTTTGTCACGCAATTGGTTGGCAAATTCAACAATCAAAATACCATTTTTAGCCGCTAGCCCCACCAGCATAATAATACCAATTTGACTGTAAATATTGATACTTTGTCCGGTAAACCATAGGCCAATTAATGCGCCTAGCGTAGCCAGAGGTACTGTAAGCATAATCACCATAGGATGCACATAACTTTCAAATTGCGCCGCCAATACTAAGAACACAATACCTAACGCTAGGATAAACACAAAGTACATGGAGTTGCCTGAACTTTGATAATCCAGCGATTGCCCTTTATAACTAATCACCGCTTCAGCAGGCAAATAGGTATAGGATAAATCATTAAGATAATCTAACGCTTCACCTAGACTATAGTCATCAGCCAAGTTTGCTTCGATAGTGATCGCCCGCATGCGGTTATAGCGATTTAAAGAGCTGGCATCAGCATACTCTTCTACAGTGACAATATTCGATAGTGGCACTAACTCGCCGGTTCGATCAGATCTCACGTAGATATTTTCTAAATCCGTAGCAGTATTTTGATTTTCACGATTACCTTCAATGATCACATCATATTCTTCCCCTTCTCGCATGAAGGTCGTCACTAAACGTGAGCCCAGCATCGATTCTAAGGTTCTGCCCACATGTGATATTGACACCCCTAAATCAGCAGCCCTGTCTTTATCAATTGACACTCTAAGTTGAGGTTTGGTTTCTTTATAATCATGATCAAGCCCGGTTAACATCGGATTTTCTTTAGCTTTTTCCATGATGATGTCTCGCCATAAAGCTAACTCTTCATAACTTGGACCACCTAATACAAACTGCACAGGCTTACCGACACCACGGCCAAAGGCTTGACGCATAATGGGAAATGCCCTGACCCCTGCTAAGTCCGAAATTCGAGCGCGAATATCAGTAATAATTTCACTGGCAGGACGTCGCTCGGCCCAATCTTCTAAAACGATAATCGCCATGCCGTTTGAAAAGTTTGCTGAGCGACCAAAACCACGAGGAGCGCGGATCAATAAGCGTTTCACATCACCCGATTCAACTAATGGCATTAAACGGCCTTCAATTTCATCCATGTACTTTTCAATGTACTCAAAGCTTGCTCCTTCAGGGCCATTAACCACCAAAAACATTGAGCCTCTATCTTCGCGAGGGGCAAATTCCTGAGGTACTTGTTTAAGCAAGTAGCCACTTAACGCAAAAGCCACCACGACAATTACGCCGATAAGATAGGGCTTTTTAATCGCACTCACCAAATGCGATTGATAAATAGCAGATAACTTATCCATCACGTCATCGACTTTACGTACTAACCAAGTGCTTTCACCGGCGGGTTTAAGCAACTTAGAGCACATCATTGGGCTTAGGGTTAATGCGACTAAGCTTGAGAAAATCACTGCGGCGCTCATGGTAACTGCAAACTCTTTAAACAGCTTACCTAAATCACCTTCTAAAAACGTGATCGGCATAAACACGGCAATTAATACCAATGTTGTCGCAACTACCGCAAAAGCAACTTCACGGCCACCTAAATAGGCCGCTTTAAGCGGTGAGTCACCTTGCTCAATACGGCGATGAATATTTTCTAACATCACAATGGCATCATCAACCACCATACCAATGGCAAGGATCATCGCCAGCAAAGTCAGTAAGTTAATGGTATAACCTAATGAATATAAAACAATAAAAGTCCCCATTAACGACACTGGAACAGTCAACGCTGGAATTAACATCGCGCGCACACTGCCTAGGAACAGATAAATCACCACTATCACTAATAGCATCGCGATAAATAAGGTTTGGTACACCTCTTTAATTGACGCTTCAATGAATACTGAGCTGTCGTATGAGCGCTTAATCTCCATTCCTGCTGGTAATGTCGGATTAATAACATCGACTAACGCATTGGCAGCACGGGCGACTTCTAAGGTGTTTGAGGTTGATTGTTTAGATACCCCTAAGCCAATCATTGATTCAGTATTACCGCGGAACATTATCCGCTCTTCTTCTGAGCCAATTTGCACTTTAGCCACATCACCAAGCTTCACTAAATAGCCATCATCACCTTGGGTAATAACAAGGCTGGCAAAGTCTTCAGCGGTTCTAAAGCTTCTATCAACCCTGACAGTAAAATGGCGCTCTTTTGACTCAATAGAACCCGCCGGAAGCTCAACGTTTTCTGAGCGCAGCGCAGATTCCACATCCGCTACGGTCAGTTTACGCGCTGCTAAAGCTTGTCTGTCTATCCACACTCGCATGGCATAAACTTTACCGCCACCTAAACGGATGTTGGCAACACCGTCGACAACTGAAAATCGATCGACCAAATAGCGTCGGGCATAGTCTGTTAGCTGTAATGTGTCCATTTGATCAGACACTAAGTTAAGCCACATGATCACTTCATCACCACCATTGGACTTTTCTACTTCTGGTGGGTCTGCCTCTTCTGGTAAGTTATCCAGTAACCCTGAAATTCTATCTCGAACATCATTGGTCGCCGCTTCAATATCACGGTTGATATTAAACTCTAAGGTAATAGAAGAGCGTCCATCACGGCTACTTGAGGTAATTTGTTTGATCCCTTCAACGCCGCTAATTCTGTCTTCAATTAATTGGGTAATGCGACTTTCAACCACTGAAGCACTCGCGCCGCGATAATTGGTATCAATCGATACTACCGGTGGATCAATGTTGGGGTATTCTCTAAGAGGCAACTTATCAAATGACACCATGCCAAGAATAATAATTAAAATACTAATAACAGAAGCAAATACCGGCCTCTTTACGGAAATGTCAGTGAGGATCATGCCGCATTCTCCACATCAGCGACATTGGCAAAGTTAAACGCTTCTGCAGCCTGAGTGGTGACTTCATCTCCCGGTCTTACTTTTAATAACCCGCGGATAATGACCGATTGACCAATTCCGACACCATCAAGAATTTCAACCCAACCTCGATTACGAATGCCTATTGTGACTTCTTTTCGCTCGACAATATTCTCTTCGTTAACTGTGTATACATAGTGTTTTGATTGAATAGGAATGATGGCAGACTCTGGTAATAATAAGGTTTCACGATTTTGTTTAATCAGTTTAACTTTCATCAACATGCCGGGTAATAACGCTGCATCGTCATTGGCAATAATAGCGCGAACTACCACAGCACGTGTTGTTGGGTTTACCCTTGTATCAATAGATGTTACCACACCTTTAAATATACGATCTGGATAAGCAATCGCTTTCGCTTCAACGGTTTTACCTAATTTGAGTTGTTGGATAAAACGCTCTGGCACTGAGAAATCAAGTTTAATTTTACTGACATCATCTAAGGTCGATATTTGGGTACCTGGTGACACTAAACTGCCGACACTGACAAGCTTTAGTCCCAAGCGACCACTAAATGGTGCATGAATGGCGCGATCACCCAAAGCAGCTTTAGCTTGCTCAAGCTCAGCGCGGGTCGTATCGATTAAGGTTTGTAATCTATCTCGCTCAAGTTCTGCTACCGTTTTACTGGTAACCAAACTACGAATTCTGTCGAGTTCACGTAAATTATCGCTGACTTTAAACTCAGCGGCTTTAACTTTGGCTAGCTGCTCGCGGTTACGTAATTGAACCAGCAAATCGCCTTTTTTAACCACATCTCCATCGTTAAATTTAATGTCTGCGATTTTCTCAGTGATTTTTGGTGTAATAGTAATAGACTCAAACGCTTTGTTGGTTCCTATTGCCTCAACCTCATCTCTTACTGGCAACATCGCCACTTTAGCAACAACAACGTTTGGGATAGGTTTAGCACGCACCTTGGCCTCTTCAGTAGGCTTCATAGATTGGTATGTAAACCAGCCTATCAGTAACGCAACGAGGAGAATTATTATTTTTTTCATCGGGATTCCATTCATCAAACTCAAAAACGATATGTTATGGGATTTAGCCAACCGCTAGTGTACTCAGCATCATACTGGTATCAAGGTGTTTTACCTTTTCTTACAATTAACACACATAGGAAACATTTGCGGAATATACGGGATCGGGGTTAACTAAGATCAATCTTAGCTTTTTAATTGGTAAACAATCGATATAGAAGGTTAAATGACTATTTTTACTGTTTTTAAAGCATAAAAAAAGAGACAGTAAATACTGTCTCTTTTTTTGATAGCCTAAAATACGAACAATTAGGTAATGTTAATTTAACGCATTATCGTACTTTACGATCTTCTTTCATTGCTTCGCTGACTACGCGATAGATTTCAGTAATCGTTTCATTTTCTAATGGCTCACCTGCGGCATCTTTAATAAAGATTTCAGTTTGATCTTTATCATCAGTTTCAACAAGCTCAATTCGATAGTTACCTTTTTCAAGTGATAACTTATCTTCGCCCCATAATGAACTCCAGAACCCGCCAGTTTCTTCCAAGACAATATAATACAAACCTTTGGCGCTGTTCATATCAACAATATCGAAACCTAGCTCAGGCAATACAATACGTAATCGATCCCAGGTTTTATTGAAATCAACTTCTGAAATGTAATAAGCGCCAGTGGTTTCTGTTTCAGCCACTAGATCAACGTTAATACCTTTACTTTGTTGAATACGGTCAGCTTTAATTTGCTTGTCACGTTTTAAGCTGATGTAAGCAATAGTGTTATTGAGCATATCAACGGTGTAACGGCGTTTATCTTCTGCCGTTAATAGCACTTGCTGATCATCACCATTGTAGCTTTCTTCATGCTCAATCAGATCAATACCCATGCTGCCTGAGCGACCATGAGGACTCACATCGACCTCATAACGGTAACGTTGACGCAGTAAATACACTTTGTCTTCACCGAACCAGCTTGTTTCTATGACGTCTTGCGTGTCTATCCAACCTGTTTCGATAAAACCTTCGTCATAATTTTCGTTTTCGATAGGTACTTCATGTTTTGCTAAGAAACCATGTAAATTATCAAAAACTTCTTGTTTTAGATCTTTTGTGGTCGTAATTGATTCGACAATAATTTTAATATTGTCACTGCCTTCTTCAATACGCGTACCTTCAGACATAGGCAAGACCAGTAAAGGAGGACGAATATCCAGACGTTTTCCAACTAAGTCTTTATCAACTTTGTTACCCACTTTAGGAATGTCGTATTCACGGCCATAAGTTGGCTCAGTCAAGCCTTCTGGAATAACTAATAGTGGGACTTCTTTGGCGTTAACATATTCATCATTGCCATTGGCAACGCGACGATCTGTCGGTGAACTACAAGCAGAAACTGCTGCTATAAGTAAAATTGGAGTGACTTGCTTCAACATTTATTGTGTTACCTCTATCTGGGCTTGTTTCATCGCTTCTAACAACTGACCATGAAACTGCTCAGAAAGTTCAGTTAAAGGTAAACGAATATGTCCTTGGCTAATTAAACCTATTTGATGCGCAGCCCATTTAACAGGGATTGGGTTAGCTTCGCAGAATAAATGCTCATATAAACCTTTCAGTGGTAGGTTTAGTTTTTCGGATAAAGCATGGTCACCTGCTAATGCTGCATCACACAGTTGTTTAAATGCTTTTGGAACAATATTATTAGCAACCGAAATAACACCATCACCGCCAAGTAATAAAAAGTCTCTCGCAGTGGCATCATCGCCGCTATAAAGTTTGAAATCCTGACCGCAAAGCTCGCGTAATCGAGCAACACGGGTTAAATCGCCAGTGGCTTCTTTAACACCGATAATATTTTCCACCGCTACTAATTCAGCCACGGTTTCAGGCAACATATCCACTGAAGTACGTCCAGGGACGTTATAAAGAATTTGAGGGATATCAGTACTTGCTGCAACAGCTTTATAATGTGCAATTAAGCCCTTAGGTGAAGGCTTATTGTAATAAGGCGTGACCCCAAGCATGGCAACAATGCCAGAATCAGCCATTGATTGGGTAAGTTCTATCGCTTCGGCAGTGGCGTTAGCGCCATTACCACCAATGACGGGTATACGACCTGCGGCAAATTTAACAGTTTGCGACACAACTTGTGCATGTTCTTTAATGGGTAAAGTAGCAGACTCACCTGTTGTACCGACTGCAACGATCGCATCAGTCCCCTGCTCTATATGAAACTCTACCAGTCTTTCAAGACTTTTATAATCTACTGTGCCATCACTATTCATAGGAGTGATTAAGGCAACGATGCTTCCGTTTATCATCTAAATTCCCCAAGGTTTCAGGATTCGCTATGTTACTGATGCCTACAACTAATGACAAGCATTAACGGGGGCTCTCAAATGCATTTTTACTAAAGCACAAATTTACATCGTCAGATGATTGTTTAATGGCTAAGCATATTTTTTATATCATGACGTTAGGTACTTTATTTCATTGAAATCAATCTTACACCTAAGTTGTTATGCCAAGAAGTAAATTTTTAATATGAATTAACTTTCATAGTGACATACTTATGTGGTTTTACATTAGTTATGGTAGCATTAGTGCCCGCAAAAAAACTTTGCGTTAGCTCGCTAGTTTACGCTCCATGATATCGAAAAAGTGAGGAAAATCCATGACCAACTATCTGGTCGTTACTGCTATGGGTGCTGATCGCCCTGGTTTAGTAAGTCGTCTAGCCCGTTTAGCAAGTGAATGTGACTGTGACATCGTCGATAGCCGTATGGCACTTTTTGGTAATGAATTTACCTTAATTATGATGATTTCAGGCTCTTGGGCAGCAATAACAAAGATAGAAACCCAGTTACCCAGCTTAAGTGTACAGCTTGAATTACTCATGGTAATGAAACGTACTTCCAAGCATACACCACAAAATTACGTGTCGCGTATCGAGGTCAATGTTAACGGTCAAGATCAACGTGGCACCATGAAGCGAATAACCGAATTCTTAGCGGATCGTTCCCTTGATCTTGCTGCGGTGCGCTCTCACGCTGACGACGATAATTTAACGCAGCATATTTTATTTACTATCAATGTGCCGGAAAAAATTGATCTTATAAAGCTTGAAAAAAGTATCCATGAACTGGCAAAAGAACTATCACTTGAGTGCTCTATCAATCATATGCAAAACAGTGACAAATAGAATATAAAATAAGGACATAAAATGAATACCTTAACCCTTGGTGATTTAGCACCACAATTTACCCTACAAAATCAATTTGACCAATCAGTCTCTCTCACTGAAGCTTTAAAAACCGGCCCTGTGTTAGTTTATTTTTACCCTAAAGCATCAACACCTGGTTGCACAGTGCAAGCTCAAGGCTTGCGTGATAGCAAAGACCAGTTAGCAAATCATAATGTCACAGTATTGGGTTTAAGCCCTGACCCAGTTGCTAAACTGCTTAAGTTCAATGACAAGCAAGAGTTAAACTTTGCCTTACTCAGTGATGAAGATCATGCCGTTGCTGATGCCTTTGGCGTGTGGGGCGAGAAGCAATTCACCCCTAGAAATTTTTTATGACAAAAACCCTTGACAATTTTTTATGACAATCTACCTTTGATATGTGGGTAACATATTGAGGGTTGTTTTGTGATAGAAAAGCATGACGAAAATGATGTTTATGAAGACTACCGATTGCTCTCCATAGAGGTAGATACATTAGCTAAACTGAGAATCTCACAGGTCATCGATACTGACTCTGGAGAAGTGACACACTCACCCTACCTTTCCCCATCCAAATTACAGTCTCGCATAAAGAAGACCGATATTATCGTTGCACCAGATGGGCGTGTTGTTTATCCACAATCTCTTTATCTTGTCTCAAAACTCAGCGGTGAAGGAAAAATTCAAGACACCAAATCAATGGCCAAAGGCTTATTGGCCTTTACTCGATATTTAGAGTCTACCCACCACCCTCAAGATGATGAAGGGGATGTGATACCACCTCAGTACCTAACTTATAAAACACTGACTAAACATGAAGAAGAAGGCGCACCTTGGCAATTTGCAGAGCATCTTTTAGCTAACTGTCGCTCTAGGAATGAGGCAACTGGTGATGAAGCGTACTCGCTTAACTCAGCAAGAAGCTATATGGGTGCTGTTATTGGGTTTTATAAGTGGATGCAGAGACACGGTTACCTCAAAAATAATGATGAGCATGTCCTGACACACTACACCGAGGTTGAGGTTAACGTAGGGGGCATCAACCAGCATGATATGCTTGCCCATACTAAGTCTGGCGCAAAGCGGGGCTATGAGATTTCAAACATCATGAAGATGTTCCCAAAAATCGATAAAACGCCTGCTCATCAAAAATTGAAGCCTATGACTCCCGAGCATAAAGAACGGTTCTCTCAACACATTCATACATTGCCAAAAGCTGCTTCCCTGATACTGAGACTATGTGAAGAGGCAGGACTTAGGATTGATGAAGCGACCCATTTCCCTGCTCGCGATATTGGGAATAAAGATTTTAGTGCATTAGATGTCGTGCCATTGAGCATTACACATACCAAGGGCAGTAAGCCACGAACGATTGAAATCCCTATCGCACTGCATGAGGAATTAGAGCAATTCAAGGAATGTAGTCAGCGACAAAAGAACCTAACTCGCCGAAAGGATCTGATTAATTCCAAAAAAGAACTGGATACCACTGAGTACCTTTTTCTTTCCAATAAAGGGCGGCCTTACACACTAAACACTCTAGAGGCGCATTTTAGCGAGCTGCGACAGTGCATCCGGGCAATAGAACCTACTTGGTACTATCGAATCCATGATCTTCGCTCAACTTATGCCACGCATTGGCTTTGGCGGGAATCTAGGGAGCGGCAGGTTGCTTATGAGTACCTAATGGACGAGTTAGCCTCGCTAATGGGACATGAAAGCACCGCAACGACGGAAAAGTACATTAAGTTCATGAATAAGTTTAATGAGCAGTTACGGGTTGCAAAGAGCAAAAACAACAAGATTAACAAGGGGTGCTAGCATGGCAAAAAGTCCACTCGCGAAGAACTCAAAAACGGTTAACCACGTCAGAAACAATAAGAATGTGGTTCCGTTGCACCTCAGCATCCCCTACAAGAACAGCAACAGCAGGAAGGCAACCGAGTTTGATATATCACTCCTGTTACACCTTGGCGCAGACAGTAATAATGTCAAAATCAACAGCCGTATCCCTTTTTTAAGGAGCTTTTGTAAAAAAACCAACCAGTATGTTGATTATGGCAGGTCGGCAGCAACCGTCTCGTCCTTATACGATGCATTAAGAGCCTTCATTGTCTTTAGTGACGCTGTAAACGTTGACCCCTTTTCTGAAGCTGGCTATTTAAAATATGCCGGGAATGATGGCGAACTGCGGCACCGGATGAAAATGTACCGCCCATCCAAAAGGCTATGGGAGATGAGCCACGGTGATGAACTGGGTATCCAAGAAAGTACAGCCTCTAATAAAACGTCAGCACTTCGCACCGCCCTTTCATGGTGTGGATTACCCGCTGACACATGGGCAACCCATCACAGAGGGTTTAGTGGCGAACAGACACCATATAAGGGTTACTCTGACGCTGAAGAAGAGGTGCTTGTTGCTCGGATTAGTGAGTTATTTTTCATCCTAGCCCCACAGCTCATTGCGGCAAAAAAACAAAACCTTGTCCTGCCTATCGAGCTGCCAGTCGTTATTGACTTAGGTGGCCACCAAGAAATCATTTCAATTAAAACGTCTCTCAAAGCCCAAACCCATGGGAAGAGTAAAACGGGCACATCCGTAAAATCTGCCGCTGCGTTTAACATGGCGATGGGGGCGGCTTATCACTTAATGTGCTTTTTTACCTCATTAAACGATGGCGACGTACAAAGCATCGCTCATCCAATCACGATTCATACTGATGAGCGGGATAAAAGCTTACAAGTGGTTAAGGTATCGAGCTTTAAGGCACGCGCAAATAAAGAGGTAGACGCTGTTCTTAGCAACCAAAGCTTCGATGTTGATAAACGCGATGGAGTTAAGTTTATTAAAACCCTTGAAACGCTTTCAGCACTCTACGGCGGTGGCGAAAAAGGCTCAGAGTTACTGTTTACGCTGAATAACCAAGGGGAGAAAAGTAGCACGTTCAATTTGATGGAAATAAATAAGCACCTGATGGTAGAGTTAAACGTACTCTCACCCACTCGTGCATCTTGCCTGCCATGGTTTAAGGAACTGTTTTACAGCTATCGAAACCAGCATATTATCGAGTTAAAAAAACAGACGAATACACTTGGCCGAACTGTCGTAAGCAAAGTCACTCGCCCGTGCTCAAAAACAAAATCCGTTCAGGGCGCAACAAATAGCGCCTACTGCATTTTATCGTGTTACACAGACTTACCCCTGAAGGGCATCTTACTGCCGCTGACTTATTCGGATAAAGACGCTGAGGGGAATATCAGTGTGTCGTTCAAATACCGCAATGGCGAGAGCCACCACTTCTCTGTTCCTGCTGCTGACAAGGCGTTAATCGAAGATATTGAACAATTCGCCACAGAGTTAGCCGATAAGCAACAATCTAAAAGAGCTGAGCGGTTGCTGCTCAAACGAGGTCATCAGAAGGAAGCCCCTAAAGACTGGGACGGAATAAGCCTTATCAGCGCTAATCTAATGACAACATGGTCAATTGAAACCAACGAATACTTCATATCGCTTCAATCAAGCCGCTGGCGAGAAATGACCAGTAACCAAGCGTACTCAGTGAGTGGCGCTGGCGGCGTTCAAAGCCTCCTGCAAAACCTTCTTCAAACCATTGATAAGCACTATGCAAATGGTGACCCAAGGCTCAACAGAGTCATCGTCTCACAGGCTCTACAAGTGATAGAGCTATTGGATGAAGACACGGGTTTAGAGCAAGCAAAAGAGATAGTGGCAGCCAAACTTGGCATCTCAATGCTGACGCATGATGAATGGAAAAAGAAGCAAGAGGAAGAAAGGGCAAAAACCAACCCCAATGGCATTCATTGCAATGGGCAACAAAACATTGCAGGTGGAAAAAACACCCAGCGTGAAACCAATAACGCCATGAAGCTACAACTATCTTGTGCTGAATACGACATGTGCCATAAATGCCAATCAGCCAAAGCCGTTGATGAGACTCAATCCATCTATAAACTTATCTCTTTTATTGATGTGCTGAAGGAGGCAGTAAACCTATACCCTAACGCGCAAGAGGAAGTCCATGAAAGAATCGCCGCTTTTGAGGTTACTCTCGATGGTGCCAGCAAGGATGTGTACGACGGTGCAATGGTATTATTTAACCAAAACGGGCGTCACCCTCGGGTATCTATGGATCACGCCATTTTAGCCCTACACCGTTAATTGGGAGCCAATCATGATAAAGTTACCTAAGTACAACATTGGCCAACAAGATGCCCTGTTAAGCGCACAAAATCACGTTGGAAGCTACACAAATTACTTGAAGGATGTGTTAGAACCTGCCATTAAATCGGGCGAGTGGGATGATTTTGAAGCGCTAGATATTGGTTTTAGCGTCACAGGTGAGTCACTGGGTAAAATTGGAGATAACAATGCTTGGCGTCAACTCCAATCGTTCTTTGAGCCTTATGCCACCAAAAAGGATACTCTAGATTTCTTTCTAAACGGAAAGGTGATGGAACGTAACCTAACAAACCAATTGAAGGCACTGGCATTGAGTATGATGTGGCTCTCGCCCAAAGATTATTCATTTATGAGCATTGCGCAAACTATCACTGGGTTAAAGAAAGTCGCCACCGCCCTACTGAATAAAGGCCACAATAGCTTTGAGTTATTAAGTTTTGAGCTGTTAGAGGCTTGGGTATTAGGTGATGTTACCGTTTTGGACTTCGAACGAGAACATACTTATGTAGCACTCAAGAAACTGTTCATAGAGGCAACACGACTACCGTTCAAGGTTAACCTGACCAAAGCGTTATCTGCCTCGGATTTTGGTTTAACCATTAACGAGCCAGTGCAGTACACGGTTATCCCGCAGCGGCTGTACTATTTGGGACTTCAACAATCAGAAGCATTAGTGAACGAGCTATACCCCATTCGTGACGAGCTGAGCAAACTATCTAATTACATAGCTGACTACAATGACAAAACCTACCAAGGGTATGCTAAATACCTTGTTAGCGATGAGGCACAGTTAAAAAATGACGGGCTTCGGTGGTATTTTTCTTCAGCAAATAAAGGTTCTAAGGAAAAGAATATAGCCTTTCAATCGGCTTTTCTCGCGCTCAATAACCCAACACAAGAATCAACCCTTGAACTACTCAACAAACACAAGCCTGCACTCCATTATGAATACGTCGACAAATTCCACCCTGAGCGAACATTGACGATTGGCAACAGGAAGATAACCGGACTTAGAGAGGCGCAATCATTATTTAAACAACTCAATGGTGGCTGCCTCTGGGCATTAATGTCCCGCACAGGTATGCGCGCTGATGAAACCTTTCACCTACATACCGCAAATGGGTGCACAACAGAAACCATATCAGGGCAAACCATTTACGTTATTCATGCAGACCTCTCAAAAACCGCCAAAGGCTCTCAGTCAAAGCAGGATGAGTTTGTCACCACAGAGGTCGGCAAAAAGGCTTACGAGATCCTGCAAGCGCTTCATTCGCCACTTAGACAGCGTCACCCCGATAGCCAAGCATTTTTCCACAAGACAAAAGAGGGCTGCGGTGCTACCAACAAAGATAACCTTACTAGACATACAAAGAAGTGGTTTGAAGGCGCACTAGGAAAGAAGCTAGCGCTAACCAATGACGATGTCATCGATTTGAAGATTTCCGACCCTAACCTTTCGTTTAATGTGGGGGATGACTATAACTTCTCAGGACATCAGCTGCGTCGCTCGTTTGCCTACTATCTTATCGGCTTCGAGCTTTGTGCGTTCCCCCAACTCAAGCAGCAGTTCAGCCATGTATCGATGGCGATGACACGCCATTACGCTAAGAATGCCAGTAAGTTCCAAAAAATCAGAAAGCAAAAACAAAGCTTGGCTCACGCCATTGATGAAGAAAGGATTGATCAAAAAGCGCAGGTGTACCTCAACATCTACAAGAAGCTAGCAAACAAAGAGCGTGTCGCTGGCGGCAAGGGCAAAGAGTTTGCCAAAAACATTATCAAGGCTGAGCGTAACCTTTTTAAAGATAAGGTCGATAACGACATGCTCTCGCTCAACTATTGGAAAAATCAAATCCGAGATCAAAAGCGCCACATCCACGCTGTCGCCCCTGGCGTTTACTGCACTTCAACAGGTTGTAGCCTACGTACACAAGTCAACCTATTAGAATGTGTAGACTGTAAGAACGACTATATTGTCGATGCCGTGTTTGCCGAAGCTAAGCGCAAGGAAGCCGAAATTCATATGCTATGGGACATTGAGCATGATGAATTAACGCCTCAAACAGCGTCAGAAGTGTATGTCAAAATCACGGCGGCTGAACGCATTATGAAAGACTTAGATATCAGCTATGAACCCGTTGTAATACCACAAGAAGTTCAAGACATGCTGATACCCTGCGGAGTGACTGCGTAATGACACAAACAACCAAGAATAAGCTCATAAATGCCCTAGAGCGACTGTTAGAGGGTAAGCCTGAAAACCGAGAGCTAAAGAAGAAAGCCCGAGAAGGTAAGCTAAAAATCAACAATAGTACCGTCGAGAAAGAAGCTGGACTTTCTGTTGGGGCATTGCGCAGGCACAAAGATGTTAAGGATATGGTGGAGAATAAGTCACTGGAATTTCGTGTAGCACAAGATGATTCAAGCCAGTCACCTATTGATGTTTTACAGGCGGAAGTGAAACAGCTAAAGCTCGACAAGACTCAAGCTAATAAGAAAAAAAAGGAGTACCTCGACATCGCTAGAAGCCATGAACAAGCACTAGCCAAACAAGCAGCAAGCCACATAAAAATGGTTAAGGAACTCATGGAGATGTTGCATGAAAGTGAGCGAGAGAAGGCAATGGATAAGGTCATCAAAGCAAGGCCAGACAACCTTATCAAAGGCGATTTTAGATAAAAGTATCCTGTTTAGTGTAATCACTAGACAGGACACTGAATTAACGTTAAAAATGTATACTCTAACGTAATATAAATGCACTAAATAGGACATAGCGAACAAAGCTACGCCACATACCATTAATTGAGAAAGTAAGGACAAAACCAATGGCAATCGAAGCCGGACAAACAGCACCAGATTTTACTTTAAATGACCAAGACAATAACCCAGTGAAGCTATCTGAGCTTCAAGGAAAGAAGGTCCTGCTCTACTTCTACCCACGAGCTTCAACACCAGGCTGCACAGTTCAGGCTCAAGGGTTGCGTGACACTAAAGCTGAGTTAGATGCTCACAACGTTGTTGTGTTAGGTCTAAGCCCCGACACCCCGAAAAAACTGACGAACTTTATCAACAAGCAAGAGCTGAACTTCACTCTGCTAGCCGATGAAGAGCACGAAGTGTGTGAGAAGTACGGTGTCTGGCAACTCAAAAAGTTCATGGGCCGTGAAAACATGGGCGTTGTAAGAACAAGCTTTCTGATTGATGAGTTTGGTAACCTTGAGCATGTGTTTAACAAGTTCAAAACCAAAGACCACCATGAAGTTGTATTGAACTACCTAAACAGCAAATAACCGTCCATGAGCAATTAACTCTTCAACTTGGGGGCAGGCATGATTGGCTACATTCGAATATCAGATCCACAAAGAGCCGATGGCGAATCACAAAGAGAAGCTATCAAGGCGTATGCCGCTAAACGTGGCATACAAATATCGGATTGGATAGAAGAACATGTGTCTGCCACCAAGACTGAACTTAGTGAGCGGAAGTTATCTTCCCTCATTACCTCTCAACAAAGCATCATTGTATCGGATATCACTCGGCTGGGTCGCCACAAGGTTATGGAGTTGGTCGGCGCTATCGGCCAGATAGCCTCATACGGTGAGCTGCATTTAGCATACAACGACATCATAATTAACTCTGAGAACGTTGATAATGCTGAAATCATTTTTACAGTTATTGGGCAGTCTTTTGCCAGCGCTGTAGAGGCTCAGAAACGATCTGAACGAGCCAAAGCAGGTCACGCTAAACGAAAGGCCAAAGGGCTATCATCTGGTCGTCAGAAGGGACAGAAGGTTAAGTCCAGGCTTGATGAGCATACGGCGTTTATATTGAACCTCCTCGACACCAAGGCCTCCAAAGCTGAAATCCTAAGAAAACTAAACGAACGCGGTGTTTCGATTACTAGAAGTAGATTTTATTCTTGGTTAGAAGACCGTGGACTTCATAATAAGAAGGCTGAATTCCAGACCGATATGTTCCAAACATAAAGCTAACTAACTTCAAGCCCCGCTAATCACTAACTCGTTTTTGGACAGAAATCATTTAGAGTACTCTGTCTACGTCGACTAATATTGATTAGAAAAAGTATCCGAAATTATCAAAGATCTATAATTAGTTTCACCCTCTTTATCTACAAAACGAGCGGTGAACGGTAGCCGAAGAGTACAGGGCAAGATCACGAAGCTTTACCTTGTGCTAAGTTTTTTATCTTATACTTCTTTTTGATAACAAACCAAGTCAACCATGTCTAAGCTCAATTTATTCAAGTACTTTGTAGCCTTCATTGCATTTTGACCTTATAACTCTTTATTAAAAACGACGTATACTCCCTCAAAAGTAGCAACCAACTCATCCGCACAAAATAGATTGCAGGCTATTTGAACACGACCTTTTCCCTTGCGTTGAAACGCACGATGAAACCGAGACCACGCCGTAAGGTTGTCATATTTACATACTGCTGTTACATCTTTGCTGGCGGGTTTCAAGTATCGAATGCTATTTTTTTGAATAACAATTTGATGTTTTTTACCCTCCAGCTGGGCATAAACTAAAGACCAACCTGCCAAAATACCAACAACAGACAAGCTGCCGCCAAACACCGTATTCATGTGGTTTGTATTCATTCTCAATGGTGCAGTAATCTCGATATTTTTGCTGCTACAAGTATTCACACCGATACCGAGAGACTTTGATACTGGTATATGATGATGAAGGTAGACTTCAAGCTCTCTATGTTTCATATAGACCGTTGCCTTTTTTAGACCGCCAAAATATTGCAAAAGTCCGTTTTAGAGGGATGCAGGAATTACATTTTAGCTAATTCAGTTAATACTTGCTTATACGTATCCACTGATTGGGCTCCAGAAATAGCGCTCTCGCGATTGAATACAACTGTTGGAACACCTGATATACCCGCTTGTTTCCATTTCTGTTCCAGCGACTGGACATGACTTCGCATATTATCGTCATCTAGGCATTGCATTGCTTCGTCAACATTAATACCAAGACTTTGCAACTCTTGCTCGAGGGTACTCTTGCTGGATATATCTTTTTGCTCGCTATAAAACGAAGCAAATAACCGGTTTTTAAGCTCGGTTTGCTTGCCTACACTTTTTGCATGCTCCAGAAGAATATGAGCATCAAGGGTATTTACAGCTTTTAGCCCGTCAAAGTAGTCGAATTTAAACCCAACGTCTTCTCCAAGCTCTGTCATCTCTTTTCTGAAACGAATGCTATCTTCTAATGTAGTACCGTACTTCCTTTTAAGGTGGGCACGTAGGTCTTCACCTTCAAGCGGCATATCTGGATTTAACTGAAAAGGTTGCCACTCAATCTCAATGCGATCTTCTATCCCAAGCTCTTTTATCGCGGTATTTAAACGCTTATAACCGATAATACACCAAGGACAAATCACATCTGACACTATATCCAATTTGATTTTCTTATTCATATTTAACTCTTTTTTATCAAGCGTTTAGCTTCAATTTTATTTCATTAAATAACACTAAGCTGAATCCAAATTGTTTATTATTCGGTATCCTGCTCATTTTCACCGTAGAGAGTTGCGGTTCTATATTTTTTGCTCACAAAGCTGAATTGTTGGAACGGTATTAGTGAAGTTCGGTACATCAGCTTTTATCTTCTCTGCATTTGGGCCAAATGCCGTTTGAAATGACTCTATAGATTCAAATGAAATTGTACTAATCGCCACATATGCCGCTGCTTCACCAGGAACAACACTTGTTAGCCCTGCATCTACTGTCGCCCCTTTTAGTGCGTCTCCCAGAAGCTCTCCTATCATAGGAACATGTTTGTTGCAGTAGTAATCAAAATCAAAAATCACATCATCGTTATTTGGGTATATTACGTATACTTTAATCATTGCTTTTTCCCTTTTTCTTTCACTAAAGTTTTAAACTGTTGGGGGTTACATTTTGTTCTTGGGCATTGCTTTTCCAATCATTGATTCACCCATTATTGCCTGCTTTTGGTGGGAGATGATCCCAGAAAGAATAGCGGTCATTCGATTACGTTTACCTGGAACCACAACTGCTTTTCTACCCAAACCATTGATAGCTATTTCTGCTACTTCCGCAGGATCTTTTGCAACCATAGGTAGTTTTGACCAGTCAACACCATTATCAGCAGTCATCGGTGTAGTTGTTAACCCAGGAGAAAGAACCGTTACATCAATACCTTTGGGTTTAAGTTCGCCATGAAGAGATGCACCTAGCTGAAGAACATAGGCTTTGGTACCTGCATAATTTGAAAAATATGGGGAAACCATATGACCAGAAAGACTTGATACCATTAAAATACCGCCTCTTTTTCTTTCGATCATCGCTGGTGTAAAGTGGTGAGTCAGTTGCAATACAGAGGTAACGTTAAGCTGTATCATCTTCAACTCTTGCTCTAGAGATGATTTAGCAAACGAACCATTAACTTCAATACCAGCGGCTAGTACAAGTAGCCCAATACTTTTGTCAATTTGCTTAACTTTTTCGACGCCTTCTGACGTACTTAAGTCAGCAGAAACTGTCATTGCTTTAATTCCGTAGCGTTCCGTAAGCAACGTAGCTTGCTCTTCAAGCTCTTTTTCTCGACGAGCGACCAAAACAACGTTCAATCCTTTTGCCGCAATCTGGCTTGCCATTTCTGCGCCAATGCCTGATGTTGCCCCTGTGATAAGTGCCCAATCACCATATTTTTCTTTAAAGCTGATACCCATAATTCGTTACCTTTCTCTGTGTTTAGTTGATGGGGTAACTATATGGAATTTGGAGGTACAGGGCTCTCCATAAAAGTTCAAAAATTGCTCACATTAGTTCAAACGAGCCAACCTGAATGGAAAGGTTAAAATGCGTTGGTGTCAGGTTAAACGAAATTGAGAAGGGGATAGACCTGTTTGTCCTTTAAAGGCACGGTTAAACGTGGAAATCGACTCGAAACCTGTTTCAAAAACGATGTCGGAGATACGTAAGCTATTATCTTTCAGTAACACTTTAGCTTTGTTGATTTTTAATTTGGTAATGTATTTTATTGGGGGTTCTGAATACACCTCTTTAAACTTACGTTTAAAAGTAGAAACACTCATATGACACAATGCTGCCAACTCATCCACACTCAGATCCGCATACAGATTACTTTGGATAATATCTTCAAATTTGGCAAAGTTAGGTTTAAACATAGAAGCAAGAAAATCGAGTTCAGAAGGTGCGCTGGTTCTTTTCGCCATAAGAATGACAAATTCACGTAGTTTGCTCTCGATAAGCAAATCATCCGCCAACTCTGGAGAATCCAGCAATATACTGATGCTATCACGATAGTGCTCTAGCAATTTGTCCACTTCAACCTGCAAAATATTATAATCGACCCTGTTTTTTGACTGGCTAATATCAAAGTTAAACAGTGACTGAAATATTTCAGGATAGAGAAGGATACCAATCGCTTCACCTGCACCTTCATCATTATGATAGCTAGTGTTTTCATAAAAGTAGTTGGTGCATTTTGCCAGTATTCCGCAGTTTTTGTTCAATGAAGCAGATTCTGTCTGTTCCCTGACGTTAAAATCGCCATTTGTGACAAACGCAAAACACGCTTCACTGTCTACAAATACGCGCGGCATACGTTTGAAACTGGGTATATCTTGTTTTTGAAAAACAATACGTCCATTATATTTTATTGTTTTCATTTAAAGGCACCATTCAATAGTATTGCGATAAGGATAAAGCAGTCTACCTGCTCGATTAACTAATTGGCTCAACTAGAATCGTGTTGCTACGGTGCTGCACTCATAATCATTAGACATCTAAAACTCGACAACAAAGCTAAAGCTCGAGAATAGTCTACGCATAATCTATTTTTCAAATGTACTCAATACAAGCATGAATGCATGTATAGATCGAGCGAGAGATTCATGTGGTCTTTGCCCTCTTGATTGAACTTTTAGTCCTTGACGAAACGTAAGGAAATAGTCGGTCAAATGCTCTGCATCTATACCATCAATAAGTCGTTCTGTTTTCTCATATTGAGTAAAAAATGCCAGTGTTGCAATACGACCTTGTTCAAACTTCTTAATAACATACTCATAGAGGGCTGGTTCGTTTGATTTTAATTCAACAATACTGTTTGTAATTAAGCAGCCGTAAGTGAGTAGATCATTCTCTGGATTTAAGAACTCACTATCAAATAAATATTGAAGATTCTCTGATATTGATTTATTTGAGTCGAGTTTCTTGAGTACCACAGACATGTGATGCTCAACATAGAAATCTACTATACATTTAAACACGGTTTCTTTGTTGCCAAACGCGTTGTAAATACTGGTTTTCGTTAATCCTGTAACGGTCGATAATTGATCCACCTTAGTCGACGCATAACCATGCTGCCAAAAATATTTGGCCATAACTCCAAGCACTTCTATCTCGTCAAACTGTCTTTTCTTTGCCATTTATCTATACAACTACATAAAATTCTTATTGACACCTATTGTACTAGTTAGTACATTAATTGCAAATGTACTAACTAGTACAATTAAGCAAAACAATGAGGAACAAACGATGTATTCAGCTATAGCACTATCACTACTTGGATTTTCCACAACGGTGATTGGAAGTTTGCATTACTTTCTAAAAGTAAAAAAGAACAAGCCGCCCAAAAATCCTATCATCCTTATGCTAGCACTTGCCGCAGGTGTCCTTTTGGGGCTAGGTGCAATTATCAGTGGGATTATAAATATGCATTGGAGCTTTGTTTTCGTTGTCTTAATGTCCAGCTTTTCCATATTTCTTGGTGGTAAATTCATTTGGGTATTCAGTCAAAAAGATACTCCTCTAGGTGATATTGAGGTTGCAATTGGAGATAAGTTCCCACAATTCGAATCAACCACATATGACAACGAGATTTATTCGACTGATGACCTAAAAAATCAACGTGTTCTACTTAAGTTTTACCGAGGTGCTTGGTGTCCATACTGTAGTGCTGAATTAAAAATGTTTAACGATATGAAACCGACTCTGGATCGATATGGAGTTAAGGTCGTTGCGTTGTCGGGAGATACGGCAGAACAAGCAAAAATGCACATCGAACGAGATAGTTTAGATCTTCTTCTTTTGTCAGACCCAGAACTCAAAGTAGTTAAACAATACGGCGTTGAACACCACAAGGCTTTAGGGGCTGACTCGTCTAAAACAAAAACAGTATTAGGGCTGCCATTTCCTACTTCATTTGAATACAAATCAATGTCTATCCCAACATCGATCTTAATTGATGAACATGGTGTCATCCAATGGATAGATCAATCTGAAGACTATCGACTAAGAGCAAGCGAAGAACGATTAACTCAAGCCTTACGCAACGTTTTCACCATTAATAAATAATAAACCGAGAGAATTATTATGTTTAACTACCACAATATTGAAACAGCACCAGAAGCATCAAAGCAAATGATGGAGCAATCTAAAAAATCACTTGGTTTAATTCCAAATTTACATAAAGTGCTAGCAGATGCTCCTGCAACTTATCAAGCTTATTTGAAGACTTATGAGTTATTCACGCAAAGTACACTATTCAGTCCACTCGAAGCTCAAGTGGTTCTGATGACATCAAACTTTGAAAACAACTGTCACTATTGCGTTCCTGGTCATACGTGGATCATGAAATCAGCTAATATGCCAGAAAGCATTATTGAAGCACTACGGGAAGGAAATGAGTTACCTGATGTCAAACTACAAGCGTTGCATGTCTTTACTAAAGAGCTACTAGATAATCGTGGTCATATAGGTGATGAAAAGTTGCAGAACTTTCTAACGGTAGGATACACAGAGCGGCATGCGCTTGAAGTGTTGACAGGCCTAGCTTGCAAACTTATTTCAAATTTCACCAATGCATTATCTCATACACCAGTTGATGGCCCATTAAAGGCTTTTGACTGGACTCACCCTTCAGAGAGGTAAGATCAATCTGAAGAGAGTATCTACTGATACTCTCTTTTAATGGCCGTGTATTTTCATAAGTATATGTGTTGTGGATTAGTAAATTTGGCCACATAGTCAGAACTCTAGGCATAAAGAAAAGTAAGTCAAATTACGAACCTTTAATATAGCCTCATTCCTGCTCTAGCTTGTTATGGGGCATAAACGCGTTAAGCCCCTAACCCACTTCTGGACATTTCCAATGTTAGGAATGTAAGTAATACTAAAAACTTACAAATAATTTTTCTATATCAAGAGTGTGTTCAACTAAATGTTAGTGGCCAAATTCACTAAGCCACTACAATCCGATTCTTAAGTTTCTAGACCGTCCGTATAATCACCGCAATTCACTTAGCCCCAAAGCTATAGCTTCTTGCCGAAATCGCCCTAAAATATTAACGGTTTTGTCATACGAGCTTGTTAAAAAATGTTCTTCAACGGTTTCACTCTTTCCGTTAAAGGTTGAATGATCAATGAATTTATCATTCTCACAGAATTTGAGTTCTAATGAAGGGCTAGCCTTGCTTTCCTTAGCAAATGTTACCTCTGAAGAAGCTTCATTATTAGCATCTTTTTCATCACAATCTTTCATCTTTTCAAACTGAACGACATCAGCTTCAATAGGTACATCTTGCTTAACTCTATAAGCATATTCCAACAGCTTTGGTTCAGCAGGCATATACATAATAGCCTCTTGATTCGGGGAACTTGTCATTCTAAGTATTCGACCTAAAATTTGTCTATAATGCATTTCTGTTTTGATATTTGTTAGGTGGCAGCAAACCTGTAATCGAGGGATATTAGTTCCTTCACTAATCATGCCTACCGAAATAATCCATTTAGTTTTTGCATGTCTAAATTGTTGAATAATATTACTAGGATCATTTTCTTTGTACGTAACAACAACGGCATCTATGTTAAAATAGCCTTTCATTAATCTTGAAATCTGTTTTGCATGCTCAATGGATGAAGCGACGATTAATCCTGCTGCATCGGAGTTTTTCGCTCTTATTGATGTTAGTTTTTTTTGTGCTGAAGATACGATGTACTTAATGACCTTTTCGTTTTCAATAACTTCCTGATACGAAATGATTGACTCAGACAGTAAAGACTTAAAGCTCGTAAAGGTTTTAGTTTCATCGTCATCAATAACTGAAATGTTATTATTATCCACAGCTATTATCTGCGGAATTCGGCAAACACCATCCTGAATAGCCTCAGCAAGCCCATAAACGTAGTCACATGAAATTTTATAGCTTGGGTGTATATAGTTAGAAAGAACGATAGGAGCAGCGTCTGAGCGCCAAGGGGTTCCTGTTAGTGCTAGTGTGTATTTAGCTCTACCTTTGATGTTTAATATTATTTGTTCTCCCCATGCATTTGCATTCTCAATATTTGATCCTGCGCAGTGGTGGATCTCATCAAAGATTGCAAATACTCGATATCGAGAAAATAGCGCCCAAAATTTTGCATCGAGATGCTGTAAGTTTTGGTATGTCATAGATTGCCCTTTAGCACCCAACAAACCATCAAATCGTTCATTAATTCTCAATTGTAAACTTTGACTGAAGTCTTGAGATACGATGGAGGAAGGTGAAAAACAAATGACTAAATCAATCAGGTCGTTTTTCAATAATTGGTCGGCTAATTCAGATGCCATCAAGGTTTTACCTGCGCCAGGTGTTGCTAGGGCTAAAAAGTGGCAGTTGCCATTCAAGTATTGCTTTAATGCTTTATTGATACAACTCATTTGCCATTGTCTTAATTTCATATTTTCTCTAATGGTTTTAATTGCTTAAGTAGGCCTTCAATGGCTCTAATTTTCCCTAGGATTTTAGTGTTATTGTCTCTGGCTATGTTGTATTGCGGTTGTATTTCATCAACTAATTCAGGGCATTCTGAATAAAGCTCCTTGTATGCTTCTGACTCTCCTAAATTCAATAACAATTCAGCTTTATAGTGATTCAACTTGCTAAGTAATTGCTCTTGCTTACCATCAGGCTTCTTAAGTGATTTTATTGATTCAGACTTAACTTTTAAGGCTATTGCTTCAACGTCAAAACCAACTGTCTTTTTAAAACGAGTTAACCCTTTTTGTTTCGGTATTATTTTTTTAAGCCAGCCTTTTTTCACCAGCTTTAAAAGTTCGGCATATATTTTTCTTCGAACAATCGAAGGGTCTAAAGAGATATCTCCTTTCAATGCGAAATAGGCTGAACGGACATCATTGGTGGTGAAGTTGTCAAAGTTTTTCACCAGAATAATTTGAGCAACAATAGGGTCCAGTTTCAAAGTAAATCCTGATTCAATTAAATATAATAATGGGTATTATAGGGCGTGGTGCTTTAGCGCTCAACATGAAAATCTAATCATTTTACCTAAGGGAAAACTAGGGTGAGTGATTTAGTTAAACAGTTTGGTGATATGTTGCGCCTAAAGCGCAAAGACGCAGGTTATTCTCAAGAAGGTTTTGCCGCCTTTGTAGGTATTGAAAGAGGCAATTACGGCAAGATGGAGCGAGGCTTAGTTAATATAAAATTAGAAACCTTGTACAAATTGGCTAATGCGTTAAATTGCGAATTTGAAGAGATCATGCCGCCAAGAATAAAGTATAAAATTAATTTAGATTAGTCTAAAACATTCTAGTATCACATTCGTGATTCTTTAACCGCGACGTATACGACCTCTTGTCAATTGTGGCCTACGCAAAAGAAACCCACACGCGTAAAGAGCGCGTAGCAACAGGCAGTACAGGCAGTACAGGCAGTACAGGCAGTACAGGCATATCAAGTTTTGCTAAACCACTACAGTTACACGACAAGGATTTTATAGGAGCTTAGCGGGTCGGTGGCATCTTATTGAACGTGATACCACCCCTTCTAGCGTAAACATTTCACTGCTCGTTATTAGGGCAGGATCATAATCAGTATTAGCTGACAGCAGCAGTTGATTATGAGTATCAATAATTTTGCAAACAAATTCACCGTTATAACACCCGACGATCACATCGTTATTTTTAACGGTTAACTGCCTATCAACCACAAGAATATCGCCATCAAAGATGCCGACTCCATGCATCGAGTCGCCCTTAGCTTGACCTATAAACGTAGCGCTTGGGTGCTCTATTAGTAAATCATCAAGGCATAAGGGTGATTGCTTATATTCTGCGGCCGGGCTTTCAAAGCCTGTAATACCAGCACTTGCGTATATAGGAATAATCTTCATAACCAACACCACTGTACTTATATACAGTTATGGTAGTTAATTCTATTATTTTTGCAAGACTTTCTGAGTTCCATCTTGGAAGTATCGCTGCACTAGCTCTTTTCGCAGAATGGTAATTTTTTTATCAGCACTAATGCCCACTTTATCATTAGGCAATATCACGATTTCAATATCATCTAATAGATTGCCATGGGCATCATGCACCCCAGAGAGCACAACTGATTCATCTTTCAGGCGGGTTAAATACAACATAAAACATTCCTTGTTTTTAATATGTCGATAAAGTGTAGACCATTTTTATGAATTGCGAATAGAATAGATAAAGCCTAACGCTATAAATAATAAGGATGTTTAATGGGTCAAAGTGATAGTAAAAATACAAATATTGAATCCTACATCCATGAAGTTCTGTTATTAATTACTATTCAATCTCTGAATTTCTGCCCAAACGATATGCGTTTTGTTTCAAAAAAGATAAGACAGGCATAACTTCTAAGTTGAACGAGGCCCTTTCACATTAACGTTTCTAAAGCCAAAGCTTTATTAGGCCTACTTACTTTTTAAGTGCTAAATTGATTTGTGAGGTATAAATATGTTACGCCCCTAGCCCATTTATGGACATAAATAATTTAGACCTCTGACATGTTTCTGGACATTTTCGTGTTAGGACTTTGGGTAATCATGGCATTTCAGATTACCCAAAGTATGGATAAGCTCTAAACCTGTGGCCAATTTCAATTGGCCACTACAGTGTCCTTTGTTTAACGGCCTTGCTATATTTTTACTTGTTTATGCGTAGTTGACTGTTTACCCAAAACGCCTTTCATAGAAGGCGATACTGGCGTATCAACAGCAAACTCTCCAAACTCTGAGCAAAACTGTTTCCATTGGCGTGATAATAAACCTTTACCTCTGAAAAATGGATGAAACCAAACCCAGCATAATACCCATGTACCACTTACATTTTGAAATGCAGCTCCACCAATACAACGTGTGGGCATTTCAGAGTGCTCTTCTGTGCAAATATCCATTGCGCTTTCAGTAAATAAAAAGCCTACCGTATCACTGCTGTGGTTATTAGCATCGTATTGAACATAATCGTAGTGCATCTCTTTTTTAAAATAAGTTGCAAACTGTTCAAGAGCTTGCTTTTGCGAAATCTCACTTGCATCAGTTACTTTACGTAACCCACAAGCACTTAAACAAGTATCAAATACAGGCAATGATATTGTGTACTTATCGGACATTGAACTCTCCAAAAAAATATAACGCCCTAATAATGGGCAAAAATTGTTGGCTAAAATGTTGAGGAACGAAAACAGCCAACTGTTTTTTGTCCTTATTTATTAGCTTGTTATGTTGCAATGCCACAAGGGTAACCAATTTCTGAAATGTCCTTTTCTAGCTGTTTTAATGATACTTCAGAGTTTACTTCTTTAACCAATTCATCGGTTAAAGGTAAATGGTTATAAATCTTTGCAATAGTTGCAACATCCAGATCTACTTCATAGTACTCTTGAGCAAACACCCTATATGTTTCAGGGTTACAGTCAAAGATTTCTAAAAGATACTCTGAGCCATCAGGATCTTCGTCATCTGCAAATTCAAAGTCACCTTTACCCCAAAAGTTTGCCGAGTGAAGTTTCCAAATACAGAATGAAATATTATCCATAGAGAAAGCGGGTTCTTTAGAAGCAGCGATGAATTCAGAAGGTAATCCTTTTAATAAATCTGGCCATGGAACTTGCCCATCAGTACTCCAAGATGACATTGCTGATTCATGGTCAAAACCTTTAACAAAGCAGCCATTTTGATTGAAAAGTACAGAGAAGTCATCACCACAACCATTTCTCATCGAACCCATTTGTTCATTAACGTCCCAATTTGAGTTGAAGGAATAAAAACGTTCATCCCATTCAGGAGACATAATTGCATCTAGCATTGCGAGTGATTGGAGTAGCTTTTTTAACTCCAACACTTCTGGCATTGAGTTTAAATTTTTAGTTGATATAGCATCCAATGCTGGAGACTCCTTTGCAACATAACGCCGCATTAAGCGGACTAAAATTGTGGGTTATACTGTGAAGCGAAGCGGAACGTAACCCCCTGTTTTAGTTCAGTTAAAATGCCTTGCTAGGTTACTTTACCACTAGATCTTTCGGTTCAAGTCCTAATTCTGTTAATAGTTTTCTAATTTCAATAATTATTTGGTCTTTTTTAGATGGCCACTTTTTTTGGAGAACAGCTAAAGTGCGTTTAATCTCCTCACCATCATATGCATTACCACTTTTAATTGATTGCTCTTGTTTTTCAATCTCTTCTTTTAATCTATCTATTTCAGAGTTTAGTAGCTTCGATATAGCGATTAAGCTACCTCGATAATCGTCCCTTGTGCTCACAATCGCTCTCGCATCCACCAACAAATCATCTGATTTCCCAGGGGTTGCGTTATATATCATTTCACCTAATCGTTCAGTATAAAGTGACGGTGCGGATTCCGTTTTCTTTACATAAACCCTATTCGCGGTTTCGATTCCAATCTCAATTCCTCGCTTTTCTGCAAAAAAATCTGTTATAAAGAAAACTGCAACTCCTGTCAAAACACCTGAAATTATGCCAATTAGAATATTATCTATATATTTTTTAACCCGACTCTGTTCAGTCATATCACTCTCCTTGTAATCTAACGCCCAGCTCAGCGGGCAATTGGAGCGCAGCGGAAATTGTTCCGCTGCAGCTGTTTGTTATGTTTAAAATGGCAGGTCATCTGGTTCATCTAGCTTGCTTACCGTTGCCTCAACAGAGGCAGCGAGAGCTTCAACTTTTCCCAAGAGTTCCAATACGGACTCTATTGAAACCTCAATTGCTTCCCCGTCCTTGTTGTATCCTGCTCGATGAACACAATCATGACGCTTCATGACATCTTTGAATAACCACGATATATCACCAAAATCATGACCAAGAACATCCTTAAACATAGGCTTTACTTTCTTTAGATCATGAAATATTAGATCTTTGAGATAAGTAGCCACCGTGACCTTTAAACTTGATTGCTTTTCAAAAATCTCTTTAAGAGTAAATGTCCGTTTTGAGAATTCGGGGTCTGTTTCAACGAGTTTTCGTATCAACTCTTCAGAATTTGTAACTTTATGAATAAATGTTCCTGCCAAATAACCTTCAATTGCTGATACAACGTGACCATGTAGCATGACCCATAGGCTAAACAGGGTGTCAGGAGGAACTTCTACTTCTAGTAATGTTCTGACACTCTTCAAATGGTTTTGCAGAATTTCAAGATGAGTTTTACTATCGATATACCAGTAAAGCTCATCAGCTTCATCTTCTGGGTAATACGGCATCCCGTAATTTACATCCACATGCCCATAATCAATTGATGCCATCGCACTATAAAAAGTGTTAGTAACTTGAACCGTATATTCTTTATCGCAAGAAGGGCAAAGCACCTCCTGCCAAGAGTCGGTTTGGCTATCCTTATTCTTTTCGGCGGAAAAGTCAGGGTCTTGTACATAGACTATATCTTCTACATGCTCACCACATTCGCACGCAAACGAGATATCCATCTGTAAACTCATAACTCTCCTTTAAACATAACGCTTGCAACAGCAGCAAATTAAGAGCCTAAGCGAATAATTTGTCTGTCTGCTTGCTCTTGTTAAGCATCGCTACGTACGACTGCACTCATTAATTGTCTCAATAAAAGAAAATCGTCCGGTGCAATAACATCCATCATTCCTGTTTCAGGATCCACAAAGTATTGAGCTACTCGTTCATGATTGAAAGTACTTACATCCAAAGGGTGCTCTGCAAATGGGTTGTGTAAGATATGTAATCCATCTGCAATATCTTCTGCATAATCGGCTTTCATAGAATTACGCATCTCTGGGAAGATACTGTCATCAACAGGTAAATGACTAGTATGATAGACGGTTTGAGCACTTGGATTATCTGCCAAAGCACGAATTTTACCCCAAGTAGCTAAAGAACTATAAATTACAGCGCTAACATCTTTGAATTCATCCGTGGTGAAAAGACCTAATGGTATTGTGGCATTTTCATTTTTTATCACAGCATCAACTGGATATTTAATTAATTCATTAGCACCAGTTGCAATCGTTGTTTCCTCATCAACATATAGTCCATATAAGACTGCGACAATTGCTCTATTTACAGCATAGTGTGAATAAGGACGATCAAAAGATGCCAAACCAATAACATAGGGTTTATCTTTTACATGTTCTAGTTTGGAGTAACTAGTTCGATATTTTTTTATTTTGGACGAAAGGCTATTAGATATTCGAATTGCTGATTGTTGATTGAAAGTAGCAAAATCCGTTGGCGCAAATTTTTGAGAATGACCTGCAGGTGCTTCTCCGCCTTGGGGTGGTGCTGCAATTGTTGCTTCTAGTACAATAGGCCTGTCTAATTCAGTTACAAAATCTGGAGCATACTGAGAAAAGTCCGTATTAGCGCCAAGTTCATTTAAAAATGCATTAAGATATAACTCCCACATAGACGATTCGAAAGTAGTCTGAAGTTCATACACAAACTTTCCATCTCTATCTTCAAAACCTTTAGCCCATGAGTTTAAAACTTCTCGTTCAGGTCCGTATTGTTTCTGAAGCATCATTTTAAATATTGGATGTAACTTTTCATCCTCTGCTATAGGTGTAAATAAATCCATCATAACCCCACGATGTTGATGCGCTGCTTAACGGCCCAATTAACAGGCAAAAAATAGTTGGTTAAAATAAGCGACGAAGGAGCAAAAACCAACTGTTTTTTGTACTTGTTTAATTTCTTGTTAGGCAGCTATTGCACACAGTTTCAATTTCATGGGCTGAACAGATAATGCTGAACCTTCACGAAGAGCTTCTAATGCACCGTAAGGCTCAAAGCCATAGGCTTCATATAACTTTACTGCATTTTTATTAATGGTTGTTACCGCTAATGAAACATAATCTAAATTAAGTTCATTTGACCACGCTATGATGTTTTTAAGCAATAAACCACCTACACCTTGACCACGAACATTAGGAGAAACCCACATTTGATAAATATGAGCGGTTTTATCTTGAGGATTATGAAGTAATCCCCAAGCTAGACCAACTGCAAGCCCATTAAGCTCTGCAACAAGTGGTAGAGCAAATTTAACCATATTATCTAGGTCAAGACGAGAAACCCATTCCTCACGTGAAAATGAAAACTCTTTTTCATAACTACTACCAAAAGAGTTCGGAGAGTCCTGAAGAGAAAGAAGACGAAGCTCTCTGTATGTTGACCAATCATCTTTATTTAAGGCTCTAATGTTGAAACTACTCACCTAGCTTTCCTTTGCTGCCTAACGCCTCATTCAGAGGCAAAAAATAGTTGGTTAAAATAAGCGACGCAGGAGCAAAAACCAACTGTTTTTTGTCCTTTGGAATGACTTGATACTCATTGAGCCCCCTCCCTAGCAAGCCGCAACAGCGGTATGCTTAAGGTGA
>NZ_MCTV01000003.1:74896-153478 GCF_002874545.1 Shewanella sp. 10N.286.52.C2 | reverse complement strand
GCCTCTTATCTATATAAACAACTGCCTCTTATCTATATAAACAACTGCCTCTTATCTATACAAAACAGTTAAATATTTGCCTTAACAGCTGCGCCAACCAGTTGCTTATCGATATAAACAACCGGCCTCTTATCTATACAAAATAGTTAATTTTTTGATAAAGTTGCGCCAATTATGGTCTAAGAGGTTAGCATTTTGTTTAAGGAACGGTTCAAAGACGTCAATCTTAAAGGCGATTTGTTTGGTGGCGTCACCACAGCCATCATTTCCCTACCCTTGGCACTGGCCTTTGGTGTTGCCTCTGGCGCTGGCGCCGAAGCCGGATTATGGGGCGCGATACTAGTGGGCTTTTTTGCCTCCTTATTTGGCGGCTCATCAAGCTTAATATCTGAACCGACCGGCCCTATGACAGTGATTATGACCGCCATTTTAACCAGCATGGTGGCCAAATACCCTGAATCAGGAATGGCAATATCCTTTACCGTGGTGATGATGGCAGGCGGTTTTCAATTTTTACTCGGCATGCTCAAGCTAGGTAAATACGTCACCTTAATGCCATACAGTGTCATTTCAGGCTTTATGTCAGGCATTGGGGTGATTTTAATCATCTTACAGCTGTCACCATTGTTAGGTCATGCCGCTCCTGCAGGTGGTGTGTTAGGCACCTTATCAGCCCTCCCAGACACCTTAAGCAATATTAAGTTTGCTGAACTATTTTTAGACTTACTGACTTTAGCGACATTATTTTTGTTTCCTCAGCGCTATCGTAAATACGTCCCTGCGCAACTGGTTGCCTTAGTCGCCATCACGTTACTGTCAGTGATTTTATTTGATAGTGACAGCATTCGCCGTATCGGGGTTATTCCTGCTGGGTTACCTTCTTTAGTGATACCGCACATAAATGCGGATATTTTTATTACCATGGTGATTGATGCCTTGGTGTTAGGCACCTTAGGCTGTATCGATACGTTACTCACCGCCGTTATCGGAGACTCATTGACCCGTAAAGAGCACGACTCAGACAAAGAGTTACGGGGTCAGGGCTTGGCTAATATGATTTCAGGTTTATTCGGCGCCCTGCCTGGCGCAGGTGCTACTATGGGTACAGTGACCAATATTCAGGTAGGCGCCCGCTCGCCTGTTTCTGGTATGGTTCGCGCGCTAATGCTGGCATTAGTGGTACTTGTGGCTGGCGGCTTAACAGAGCCAATACCTATGGCCGTTTTAGCTGGTATTGCGGTTTATGTGGGCTTTAATATTCTTGATTGGAGCTTCATTCAACGGGCTCACAAAGTCAGTATGCAAGGCATGGCTATTATGTACGGGGTGATGATCTTAACCGTATTTGTCGATTTGATTGTTGCCGTTGGCCTTGGGGTATTTATTTCTAACATTATTATCATTGAACAATTAAGCCAGCAGCAAGCAAGGCAAGTAAAAGCCATTAGTGATGCCGATCAAAACGATGTACCACTGACCCAAAGCGAACGCGGCCTGCTGGATCAAGCCAATGGTAAAGTGCTGTTTTTCTATCTGTCAGGGCCAATGATATTCAGCGTATCAAAAGCGATCTCTCGCCAACATACCAGTGTGAGTGATTATGAAGCGATGATCCTCGATCTTACTGACGTGCCGATGATCGATGTGACTGTTGGGCTAGCGCTAGAAAATGCCATTAAAGATGCCCAAGATGCCCATTGTGAAGTATTTTTATTGTGCCCTAACCTGCAAACCAAAGATCAGCTGCAGAAGTTTCATGTGATTGATTCGCTGCCAACTGAAAACACCTTTTTGTTCCGCTATGAAGCCTTACAGGCGGCCCTTAAACATGTGCAAGCTAACGGCTAGAAATATGAGTAACTGGATGGGTGAGTTAAGATAATAAATAACCCATCCTAACTTACTCAAATAAATCCTATTTTTAGCAAAAATTTCATTAAGATTTGTTAACCAGCTCGCCATTTTTAAACAACATAATGCTATAGTGAACTCAGTTCCAAAATACTGAATTTCTGTTCACCATTTAGGGGTTATCTATGTTAAATGAGAATCACGCACTAATTTTCGACTTTCCAGAATTTAAGCAAGACATTGTTGATTTAACACATAAAGATGAAACATTTCAAAAGCAATCAAAACAATACCACCTACTGGATTATGAAATCCGCCAGTTAGAAATTGATGGCAGCCCAACCGATGACGAACACATGCACCAACTTAAAGTGCAGCGGGCTAATTTAAAAGATGTGCTATTCCAACAGCTAAAAGCCCATCACGACTAATTCGTACCAAACCAGACCCAGCGAAGGGAACGATGCGATAAAACAATCATTCCCTTCACCGCTTGTTCCACTCAGATTTAAACCCATCCTCTCCCACTCTTTTTAGCGCTATTAAAAGCAGCTAAGCGTAAATAGAAAGTCTTCATTAAGCCTTAGCCACTCGCTATTAACCCATTCGTCACTATACTTCTCGGTGTTAATTTTTTAACAACCTAAGAGAGATTAAGATGAAATATATCGTATTAATAATCGGATTATGCAGCTTACTCTTTGCCGTTTCTTCTCAGGCTGAGCTTGAGATTTATAAAGACTATGACATTGGAAAAGAAGTGACTTCAATGACCACGGTGAGGATCGATCCCAACATGGAAGACGTTTACCTAGAAGGCTTAAGAGAAAGTTGGGTTAAAGCGGTACGGTTACAAAAAGAGCTGGGTTATATTAAAGATTGGAAAATTTTTGCCAGTGAATTACCACAAAGTGGCGAATTCAATATGGTGCTAATGGTGATGTTTGAAAATAGTGCCGATTTAGAACCCAATCAGGAAAAGTATAAAAACTTCATGAAAAGTTGGGGCCAAGCCAATCAAGACAATAGCCGTAAAATCACTAAAACTTATCCCAATGTAAGAACCTTAACCGGAGAATACCGATTAAGAGAAATTATCATGAAGTAGAAAAAATTAAGTACAATTTAATCATTAACTTAATCCCACTTCACAATATCTAGACCACAGCCTCGCATTAAGGTTTACCCCAAATGCGAGGCTGGTTTTCAGTTTCAAACCCCTTCAGTTATAACTTCTGTAAGCACCAAGCTTAAGTGGTGTTTTAGCTTTATTTAACCGATATTGTGACAAACCTTTACGCTCCAGCCCTTTATGCAAAAGCGAGAGCTAGCGCTTATTTTCATTGCTAAAAATCCGCTATCTTGGCTATAAGACGTTTTTTTGAGCATTAACCTATGTTTCAAATTTTCACTGATTTTGCATCATGGCTAATTTACGATTTATTGGGCTTGTCAGCGCAGACAAAGCTTGGGGATGCACTGCATTTTTTTGTTGAAGACGTAACTAAGATTTTTGCCCTACTGCTGGTGATGATCTACCTCATAGCCTTAATGCGAGCCTCATTAAATGTTGAACGAGTCAGAGACTATTTAGCTGGTAAACCCAAGGGCTTAGGTTACTTGATGGGCTCTGGATTTGGGGTGGTAACACCATTTTGTTCTTGCTCCAGTATTCCGGTATTTCTTGGCTTTACCTCAGCCGGGATCCCCCTTGGGATCACCATGAGCTTTTTGATCACCTCACCGCTAATCAACGAAGTAGCCATCTTGCTACTCATGAGCCTACTGGGGATAAAATTCACCATTTTATATGTCGTGGTTGGCATGAGTGTCGGCATGTTAGGCGGCTTTTTTCTCGATGCAATAAAAGCTGAGCGCTGGCTACAATCTTTTGCCGCTGAAGCCCTCAAACGCGGTCAACAACATAGCACTGCTAATAACCCTGACGATATTCAAACCCAAGCGCTATCAATGTCACAGCGGCATCAATTTGCCAAAACTGAGATGTTCGATATTTTTGGCCGAGTATGGAAATGGGTCATTATTGGTGTCGGCCTTGGGGCAGCGCTGCACGGCTTTGTACCCGATGGTTGGATTGAGGCCCATTTAGGCAATGGCCAATGGTGGTCAGTACCTGCTGCAGTACTACTGGGGATCCCGCTGTATTCAAACGCCACCGGGGTAATTCCTGTGATGGAAAGCTTAATTGTTAATGGCCTACCCATAGGCACCACACTGGCATTTTGCATGAGCACCGTTGCTGCCAGCTTCCCAGAATTTATCTTACTAAAACAGGTTATGCAGTGGCGCTTACTGGCAATATTATTCTGCCTGCTATTGGTGGCGTTTACCCTAGTCGGTTGGCTGTTTAATGCCTTTACGCCATTTTTATGATTTTACTGATGTAAAAAACATCGGTGATTTAACAGCTCAATAAATAAGGATTTATCATGAGAACCATTAAAATATTAGGCTCCGGCTGTAAAAAGTGTCTTGAGACAGCAGAACTTGCCCAAGCAGTTGCCGATGAAAAAGCCGTTACTGTCACAATAGAGAAAGTCACCGACATGGCACAAATTATGGCTTATGGTGTAATGAGCACACCTGCTGTGGTGGTGGATGAAAAAGTGGTTCATAAAGGCAGTAAGCCCACTAAAGAGCAACTTGCGAGCTGGATATAGCGCAGAATGATACATCTGCTTATTGGGATAATGATAACTTACATCGCTTGGTATTGATGAAAAAACCTAAGGGAATGGGTCTATCTCCCTTAGGTCTCCACCACAGTGCTTTTAGCACAATGCTATAACACAGCATTAGCCTCTAAATAGCGGATATTTTAGTGGCAAGACTGTCACATTGACTCTAGCTTGTTTAAAAATAATTCACTAACTTGTCTTAAATTGACCAATTTGTTCTCTTAGTTGCTGTGACAGATGATTAACCTGCACACTGGCACTATGTGATTGGTCGGCATTGCTGGCCGTTAATCTGGCTTCATCACTAATATTGACAATATTACGATTAATTTCATCACTGACCGCGGTTTGCTCTTCTGCTGCTGTGGCTATTTGGGTGGCCATATTAGAAATCATCGCCACCGATTCGGTAATTTTAGCTAAGGCCTCACCCGCTTGTGCTGCCTGAACAGTGCTTTTATCGGCTTGCTCACGGCTTGAGTCCATTACCGATACCGCATCTTTAACACCGGTTTGTAATTGTCCAATCATTTGCTGAATTTGATTAGTTGAATCTTGAGTTCGTTTAGACAAGGTTCTGACCTCGTCTGCCACTACCGCAAAGCCACGGCCGTGCTCGCCCGCGCGGGCAGCTTCGATGGCGGCATTGAGTGCCAGTAAGTTAGTTTGCTCTGAAATACTGCGGATCACATCTAAAATGCTACCTATATTATCGGCATCGTTTTGTAATTTTTGTAACGCATTGGCAGCTTGTTCAACCCCGCCAGAGAGGTTATCGATAGAAGCGATCGTTTGCTGAACTATCATGTCACCATGGACCGCTTGGGTATCAGAATCTTTAGCTGCTTGCGCGGCTAGCTCGGCATTATTAGCTACTTCCACCACGGTTGCTTGCATTTGATTCATCGCTGTAGCAACTTGTTCGGTTTCACCTTGTAAGCGCTGCATGCCCGCTAAGGTTTCGTTACTGGCCGATTTAAGCTGCACACTTGCCGTACCTAACTGCTGAGTATTACCATTGAAATCAATAATTAACTCACGAATATTACCTACGAATACATTAAAGTTACCAGCGACCTGATTAATTTCGCTATTACCACTGTCATCTAGCGCCACGGTAAGATCTTTAGAGCCTGAAGCCACATTACTCATGGAATTATCTAAAGCGTTAAGCGGAGTGAAAATATTGCGGTAAAGGGCTGACAAAATAATGATAATAAACACACCAATGCCAATACTGCCCCACAATTGCACACTGGCAGCTTGCATGGTGGAATTTAGGGTTTCTTGTACCGCAACAGTAAATTTACCATCTAACTCTTGGGCTAATTCATCTAAATTATCAGCTAACTCTGACGATGCTTGGTCAAAGCCACCAGCACCTTTCATCAGTAAATTACCAGCATCGGTCCCCTGAGTTAGGTAAGCATCTGCCATATTCACACCAGATTCATGCAATTGATTAATTTGACGTTTAATCGATTGAGCTCTTGCAGTATATTCCGGTGCCGAACTGATAAGTTTATCCATATTTGCTTGAGCGGCATGCAAACTTGCTAACGCTTCGGCTTTGGCTTCATCACTTTTTGTTGCGCCAACATCGGTTAAAAACTGCTGAATTTGTACAACATCATAGCGAGTATCTTTTAAAGCAAAAATAGTATTAACCTGTTTTTCTTCATTTAACACACTTTCATAAATAGAAGATTGCTGGGCATTGCTCACCCAAACTAAAACGATTAAAGCCAATAATGATAACGAAATTGTAATTTGAAGCATTCTCTTAATTGAGACATCAATACTCATATAACTACCTTTAAAGATTAAGCCCTGATTTAAAATAACAATCGGGTGAATTAGCATAAATCCACTGTGATTAATGACCTGATGACACAGCTTGATATCAAGTTATTTCAGTAGTCAGCATGGGGTTTGGCGAGTGGTTATTACTCTTAAACAGCCTTTATTGAGCATTAAAGTGCTTAATAACATGACTCAATAACATTGGCCTCTAATATTCGTGTAGTACACGATTAGACCTGTATATAGACATCGACTTATTGAGGGAAAACTTTAATGGAGATTTTGCAAGATAATGACCTTTGGCTTAACAAGTTTCACTTGTTAAAGTCAAAGGCCACTATTTTATGAAAGGCATAACTGACAGGGTATTATGGTTTTATCAACAGCAATCAACCGACGTCAAAGCGGGCAAAGGGATTATAACAAGGCCGATTAGCGCCGTAGTATTGCAGCGCCTCTGTGGCAGGGTTACTGACTTGGAAATAATTGGTCGACATCATAAAATCAGTGACTAATTTTCGCTCATACTTATCAATCCAAATAGCACGCTTTTTAACAACCAAATCAAACATTGAAGATTGATCTAATATAATAATGGCACGCAGCTTCATCTCACCATATTCAGCGGTAAAATGATCACAAAACAATTGCAGGTCTTCATCGCTAATATTTAGCTTACCCAGTAAACGATCAAGGCTAGAAACGATAAAATTTTGGGTATTTAATGTATGCACTCCATAAAATACCGCCCCACCCAGCCCTGCGCCAACCGCTGCAACTTTAAGAAACGAGCGCCGAGAAAGACTAGTACCACTCATATTAAACCCCCATTCTCGCTGCGCGCACTGCTAATGCTGCAGCCGTTAAGCTAGGATTAGCACAAGAACAGCTTGGAAATACTGATGTGCCCACCACAAATAAGTTTCGGTATTGATGATGAATAAGGTTTGCATCTACCACTGAGCCATCATCAATGTTGCCCATTCTCAAGGTGCCCTGTAAATGTGATTCAGTCGGCCGCCAGCCACGAAAATGAATCGCTTCCACAGGTAATGCATCAAGTACCTTAGGTAATTGCGCTAAAGCCTGCTCAATACCTTTTTTGGCGTACTCAGATTCTCCGGTATAGCTCACTACCGCCTGCCCTGTAGTAGCATCAATAGTGACATTATTGGATTTTTGGGGGAGATCTTCAGCGACAATGACTAATGGCAGGGTTTCTCGCCAGCGACCCACTTCTTTTCTAAAGCCATAAGGCCAACGATTTTCAAAGTAAATCAAACAAGAAGCGTGATCTTTTCTAAACTCGCCATCATACAAGGCATAATTGAGCCCTGTGGTAATAGTGCTACCATCAAAGTTCTCTAAACCGTCTAAATACACCTCTACTTTTATCCCAATTTGCTCGTGTAGCCCTAGGCCCGTGTCACCAAAATCCATTTTCGATCGTAGCAATATCGCAGGGCTTTGTATGGCGTTGGCGCCTAAAACAAACTTGTCGGCGCTGACGGTATATTCTTGATTGTTGTTGATAAAAACCACGCTAGAAACCGCGCTATCACTGTGCTGCATATGCCTTACTTCAGAGTTTAAACAGGTATGCACTCTTGGGTCTGAATACACCTGCTGAAAACCATTATGCACAGTAAATTTGGCCTGAATGGGACATAAATTACATTTGGCATTAGAGCAGCAGGCCGCCCGTGTATCAGTTGACACCCTTGCTCTGGCCGTTGGCATGATAAAGTGGCTGTCCATATTGGCATTTTTCATAATGCGATCAATGGCAGTGGGTCTATGGGGCGGTTGTGGGAAAGGTTTTGAGCGAGGAAGCATACTGTGCATATCAGGGTCGCCTGACACCGACATAATGCTTTCGACATCACAATAATAGGGCTCAAGATCGTCATAGGAAATCGGCCAGTCATTGCCGACCCCATACAAAGAGGCGGTTTTAAAATCTGCAGGATGAAATCGAGGGGTTTGGGCAAACCAGCAATTCATTCCACCACCAAAACCAATGGTGCAATTCCATTCTTTTTCAGCTGTATTTTTAAAGGTATCGGCAGGATCAACAGCCGAATTTTTACCTTGGGATAATTGCCAATTCCACGAATGATAATCGCCCCATTCCAGCACGAGAATATTACCATTAATTTTTTTTAGCGCCTCAAGTAAAAAAAATGAAGCTCCAAAGCCAGAACCAATAATTATTAATTCATACTTTTGCTGCGAAGCTTGTTCGGCGCTGACAATATTTAAATTCATCGTTATGGGATTCCTTTTCGCTGGTCGCTAACATGAGACCGTTAAATTTAATCCTTAAATACGGCCCTTAAATACAGCCTTTATTTTTAGTTAATTAAATATGGTATCCCCGATACCTTCATATTCAGCAACTAGATAACAATTAAATCATGCAAAATATCTTTATATAATTCCATCGTTATATAATTGATTGTATATAAAAACAATACAAGCGTTCTCCCCACCAAAATACCAATTTCAGTAGTAAGTTCTAGTTAATGGCCGCAGTCCTTTATCTACCATCACACCTATTCGATTAACTAAATCGATATTCATTAGAGTAAAACATCAACAAGTTTATAAAGCGCATTGGGCCAGATCATATTTTAGTTATAGCATAAAAAACGGCCAATCAATGATTGGCCGTTAGGGTTTACTGCGATTATGTTTAAAACCTTAGCAAACAAGCATGAGGGCTATTAACGCCACACACCCCACTCACCTGTAGTACCAGGCTCTTCACCTTGAGTCCACCACTGAGCAGTCCACTCTTGGTTATTATGCATCACCTTTTCACCGCCATTATAAACAGCAGATGCACTCCATTGCTCTCCAGGCAATGGCTCAGGGCTTGGTCCTGGTTCTACGTCAGTTGGGGTAATAGTAAAACTATAAACCGTTTTATCTTCTTCGCCTTGACCTGAAACAGTAAGCTCAAAACTGACTTCTTGGGCGACATTCTCAAGCAAAACAGTGTTGATAATTAGCTCATCATTTTGACCAATAGCGGTTTCAATCGGCAAACCTGCCACTTGCACCCAAGAGATTTGTTCAATATCGCCTTTGCTGCTTGCTGGCGTTAATACCACGTACTCACCATGGGTAACGCTAGCGTTAGTAATTTCTTTTAACACTGTTGGCGTAATCACAGCTTCAACAAACTCATTGTTTGCTGTGATACTGAACTCTCCATAAGCCTGTCCATTACTGGCATTAAAGAAGTTATTATGTAGCTCATTTCTGAAATACATATAGTGATTCATTTCTGCATGCCAGCGGCCAATAAACACGTTACCGCTATATTGAGTCTCGTAATAACCGTTGACTTGTGAGGCTAATAAGCGATCCCAATCGAGTTGATTGTCTGCGGTAATTTCTAACGAAAAGCTAGAGTGAATATCACCATTGTCACTAAAGACTTTATAATTAACCGACTCACCAAGCTGAGGGGTATTAAGGCTGATATCAGCAGGAATAAAGGCATCGCCTTGCTCTAAGTATGGCTCGCTTGGTTCTGGATCAACCGGTGAATCACCTGAAATGGTAATGTCACTACAGTTATAGAATCCTTCACCAACGGTGTCATCTCGCTGCCAGCGAGTAAACAAAATCGCATCACCTGAGCGATCGGCTGGGATCGCAATGTCCATGCGGTATTTTTTGTCAGCGTCCACAGCAACATTGCCGTACTCTTGGATTAACTCTAAGTCATCCCATTTAAGTGGCTTAGACACATCAACACCAGGCTTGGTTAAATAAAACTGCCAGAATGAAGGGTTGTGAGGCGCGGTTGCATTAAACACGTACTCAAAAGTACCAGTTGGCAATTCAGTGCGGGTCCACTGTGAATGCTCAGCACCCATACCGCTTTTTTGAGCGTCATTGGCATAACATAAGCTGCCATCAGGGATAGCCGCTTTTACCACTTCCATATCATTGTATGTCGGTGCAGGAATATTAATGGCAAATTCATTACGCTGAATAAATGGATAAGTACCAGAAATCGCTTTGGCTTGTGCACAAGCCGCATTAGGTGGCGTGCCACTCCACAAGCCACCTTGCTCGTAACAAATTGATTGTCTTGCTTCAGGAAATTCAGCCCAACCATGGGCATGAGCACTTTGATTAGGTATTAAGATGTACATTGCTGACACAGCAGCGACGGCACCGAAAAACTTATTGGTTTTCATGTAAATATCTCTAGTTATGACGTAAAAGAAGACTGCAGACTCAAGGGCGATAATGGATGAATATAAATAACCAACAGTGGTCTGTTCGCGCTACATCATAATTAAAAAAAACCATAAGACAACAGAGCCAATAAAACGACAGCACGTCAAAAAAACTATTATTTACAGCAATATAGAATCAAGATTAAAACGAGTTAACAAATTTAATAAATATTTGACTTGTCATATAATTGACGATAGGGAGCGTAGAAATAATCAACAGCTGCCGCCAATCACCCACAAACACTTATATGGCTTAGTTAAGCCAGTGTTTTACAATATCGTCTTAGCATCAATTTATAATGTATTAGGTTCGCGCCTTTAGTCACAGACAACTAGCGTCAAATAATTGATCTTTGAATGTTAAGATTATTGGTGGCCAATTGGGTACTCATCCGACCACTTCTATTTGCATCCAAATGCATATTTATTCAGCATTAGAATTTGTTTAGACAGCCTAAGTTCACAGCGCTACAGCAAATAAATACTAAAACCACTACGCTATTGTGAGTTAATGACGGCCTAATTTCAGCTGCTGGCAAATATCGCTAGCCAGTACTATTCGCTGAGTTTGGCCAAGTTGATGGCCTAGTGTGGCATGCCAGTTCACCCCTGTAATAGCCGCATCAACCGCTGATAGCCCTTGGGCGATAAGTGCAGCAATAATACCTGCTAAGCAATCGCCCATGCCCGGTGTGGCCATAGCTGCTGAGCCAGAATGGCAAAAATTGACTCCCCCTTGATGAGCCACTAGCGTGCCAGCCCCTTTTAATACCACGACTGCTTGATATTTTTTATGTAGTGCCAGCGCAGCGGCAACGCGATCGTTTGTAACTTCAGTGGCAGATATGCCCAACAAGCCAGCGGCCTCTGCCTCATGGGGAGTTAGCACCCAAGGCGTTACCGTTTGCTGATGCTTTGCCAAATAACGCAGCGCATCCGCATCTAACACCCCGAGGCTGCGTTTATTATCAACGCCAGAGTTGGGTTGAAGGGTTAATAGCATTTGCATGATTTGCTGCTCTTGTTGGCCGCGGCCAAGACCTGGGCCGACCACCAGCACGGCGTGTTGCTTTAAGGTGTTTTCGGTACTATCAGAAAACATAATCTCAGGAGATTGGCTTAAGCAGGCGACAAAATGGCTTGGCTCACACTGTAAAAATACCCGCCCAGCGCCAGCATTTAAGGCTGCGCGGCTAGCAATAATGCCAGCGCCAGCCATATTGCCAAGACCTGCAATAACGCTGACATTACCATGATGACTTTTATGGGTATTACCCCTGCGTGATGGCAGCATATTTACCCTTGGATCGTAGCGCCAATTCTCTTTTGTTGTACCAGCAATAGGCTCAAGCCCTAAAGAGTCTAACGACAGTGCCCCACAAGATGCTGGCCCATATGCAGTGAGTTGCCCCGGCTTATAAGCAATAAAGCTATGGGTGGCAGTGGCATTAACGCAAATCGGCTCAGGCTGGCCGCTATCGGCATTTAAACCGCTGGGCACATCAACCGCGTAAACCTGCTCAGCACTCTGATTAATGTCATCAATAACCTTTATCGCCGCAGCAGATAGTGTTCGGGTTAAACCACTTCCAAATAGCGCATCAATAATGATCGGATAAGATGCGCTAGGTTTAGTGGTATGAACACTACCACCAGCCGCTAAAAATTCATTCATGGCTTGCTGCGCATCGATGCCCGCTTTGGGCGCGCCAAAAGGCGCATAAACCACGACCTTTTTACCCTGTTGCTGTAACAATTTGGCAATGTAATAACCATCACCACCATTGTTGCCCTGACCCACCACTACCAATATCGCTTGCGATGTATTAAAGGCGCTGCCAAAGCGCTGCACAAAACTGCTAGCAGCCTTAACCATCAAGGGCCAAGTACTATTGTTATGGCTTGATGCCCAATACTGCTCGGCGTCTCTTACTGCCTGCGCTGATAACACCACTGCGCTTTTTTCAAAGTGATCCGCTAAATGATCCTCTAAGTGATCGTATAAATGATCTTTTAGCTGAGCCATTAAGTCATTGTCAGAAAGAGTGGCCATATAAACCTTACCTTGAATGCGAAAGCTAGTATTAACTATACAAGAAGTATGGCAGCACAAAACTACTGCACACGGGATTAGGCAGATATTTTCCATCAATATAAAGCGGGGGGTGGCAATAACTATCAACAATAGATGTGGCAATAATTTTCTACATTAGTCATTACAATTCAATCGCCTTAAGCATTAACACTAGCTTAACAATTGTCGTATGATGGTTTGTACGCTTACTTAAACAACAATAAATAGGAAAACCACGCAGATGGTAAAGCCAAATAAACAATTAAAGGGTCTAACAAAATTCAGCTTAGCAGCGGCAATCTCGCTGACGCTAAGCGTGCCAGCACTGGCACAACAAACCTTATTGATCGCTGATGCATACGTCGATGTAGTAAAAGGCAAAACCATTAATGACGTGGCCATTGTCATTAATGGCAATCAAATAACCCAAGTCACCCAACAAGCCAAAATCACTACAGATAATGATTACAAGCTTATCGATTTAAGCGGTAAAACCTTACTTCCTGGGATGATGGATATGCATGTTCACCTTAGCGGTGATGCCGAGGATAATTTTTTAGCCTCGCAAAATTATTCTATTCCACGCCAAACCGTTAAAGCGGTTAAAAATGCCGAAAAAACCTTAATGGCAGGCTTTACCACAGTGCGGGACTTAGGCGCTTCGGGTTACGCCGTTATTGCCACCCGCGACGGCATTAATGCCGGTGAAATTGCAGGGCCAAGAATTTGGGCTGTTGGCCATCCGATTAGTATTACAGGCGGGCATTGCGACGATAACTTTTCATCCCCAGAAAAAAAATCAAAATCGCAAGGGGTCGCTGATGGACCTTGGGCTGTGCGCGCTAAAGTACGTGAAAATATCAAGTATGGCGCTAATGCGATTAAAGTGTGTGCCACTGGCGGGGTATTTTCTAAGGGCACTAAAGTCGGCGTGCAACAGCTAACTTATGAAGAAATAAAATCAGCCGTTGATGAAGCCCACATGCGTGGCTTAGTGGTTGCCTCCCATGCCCATGGCACTAGCGGTATTAAAGCATCGATCAGAGCGGGCGTCGATAGTATCGAACATTGTAGTTTCATGGATAAAGAAGCAATAAAAATGGCTGTAAAGGCTGGTACTTACCTTTCTTGTGATATCTACAACACTGAATACACCCTCGCCTATGGCGCAGCTAATGGTGTACCTGAAGCAAACATCAATAAAGAAAAGTTAGTATCGCAAGCCCAGCGAGATAGCTTTAGAGCAGCGGTAAAAGCTGGTGCTAACATGGTATTTGGCTCAGATGCGGCAATTTACCCCCATGGTGATAACGGTAAGCAGTTCTCACGTATGGTGACATTTGGTATGACCCCAGCCCAAGCCTTACAAGCTGCGACCATCAATAGCGCCGCTTTACTCAAGCAAGACAACCTCGGGCAGATTAAAGCAGGTTTTTTAGCTGACATTATTGCCGTTAATGGCGATCCGCTCAGCAATATCAGCTTAATGGAAAACGTGACCTTTGTGATGAAAGACGGTCAAGTCTATAAGCAGTAAGCCAGTAAGGTTTAGCTAATAAAGCCAAATGACTCGCTAGAAACAACAAAGCCTTGATAGTGTTTGCTATCAAGGCTTTTTAATATGTAAAAATAAGGCTGATTTAAGCCTTACTTTAGCTTACTAGTTGATTTAGTTAACCCACTGCATTAACTCTGCAGCCGTTCTCAATGCATACTGTCGTTTAACCAAGTTACCAGCGGGATCAAACAATAGCACTTCAGCAGGGCTAGCACGGTATTTGGCAATCAATTGATCACCCTCTGGGGTGCCTATTCTGGCGATCAAAAAAAACGCTTGCTCACTAATCTGATCGCGAGCCTCATTCATTTGTACCGTTTGGCTATTACTCACTGCAAGGTTAGGATCATAAACAAATACAAACGCAGGCTTACCTGTGCCAATTTGTTCATGGGTGCTTTTAAACCCTTTAGGCATGACATTAAACACCACCGCAAACAATATCACTATGGATACAATAACGCCGAGAGTCACCCAAGGCTTACGGCTAGACGAGTTTGAACTGTGATTATCTTTGATAATAAAACCCTCTTTAAGTGTTCAATTCATGACAATAATTTTATCGTCTCACATTGTAATCAACTTAACTGAGTTTTATCTTAAAACGAAATTACGCTTTTAAAGCGCGGTCACAAGGTTAACTAAAACGCTGATATAAAGCCGCAAGATCCCAGCTGCACGTTTTAACAAAATTTAAATCCACCTAAGTATCAGCATCGACGCAGGCTAAATGCTAAAAAAGGGGATACTCTCAACAAGTATCCCCTTTCTTAACACAGTGACTAAGTTACTGGCGCTATCGGCTTAGTGATAGCTAACCAATTACTATTATTTTTAATTAGCACGTATCCAATCATCGACAGTTTGATTCACTAAGTCAGCAGAAGACTCCATAAACCAGTGACCGCCCGGTACCACTTCAACCTGACCCTTATTCAAATCGACAACCTGTTGCAACCACTCTTTACCATGGAACCACACATTCTTATCTTTGCCATAGATGAAAAGAAAAGGCGTGCCAAAATCTTCCACCGCAACACGTTGGGGTAAATCTTTTGATAAAATAGCGTTCCATAAATGCCAGTATGGGTAAGTCATACGCGCATCAGAACGTAAATTAGCCACTTTTTTATTCGCGTCTACATTCTGTTCAAGTTTTAATATGTTTTCCGCAGTAAAAAGCGTTAATTTTTCACCGAGAAATTCAGGTAAAACCCAAGCAAGCGCAAGGGCAAAGGTGTATTTAACATTAATGCTTGGTGATTTTTCGTTACCATAGCTGCCAATGTCTAAAAGAATAAGTCTGTCGACCAAGTCATTTTTCGCAAGATAATGTGAAGCATAAGACGCGCCCCAGTCATGAGCGAGTACAGTCACTTTATCTCTATCTAAACTTTCGATAAAGGCATCCATAATCATGCGAATTTGCTGAATATTGTAATCGGGTCTTTGGCCATTATCTTCTAGCTCGAACCCCGGCAAAGTAAATCGAGCAATCCGATAGTCTTGCTTTAAATATTCAACTTGCTTGTCCCACAGCTCTAAACTATCAGGATAACCGTGGATCATGACTATGGTCTCTTCACCCTCACCATCCATTTTTACTTCAAGGTTTTTTACTATCGTAGGTAGTTGTTGCTGAAATTCATCATCTGGCATCGGGCCTGTAAAAACAAATGTGCCTGCGAGATACAGAATGGGAGAAAGTACAACCAGTACGATCACTAAGATCCTAATTATTATTTTTTTCATACATATCCATTTTTATGTTGAAGTACATCTACAAACACCCTGCTGGCGTTTGCGCTTTTATCAATTAATACCGTTAAAAATTTTTATACCGAGTTAAATGCATCAGCAATTGCTGACAGATACCGCAGCGCTAACTAAACATAGCTATTCGCAGCCAAGATCTAGTGTATTTTTAAGCTGATTAATCAGTAACGCGGTTACATCCCATACAAATTAGAATAATAACTCTAATTTTATAAAGATGAAAAGAACTATCGACAATTATGTAAATACTGTAAGAAAACTAAATGCACAAGGCGTTCGCCTATCAGGCTTTTTACTGTTATTTCAAGCGTTTGATCGTTTTTAGGGCGATTTATAAGAAGAAGTTATTACACAGTTTGCCGATGCCCAACATATTGGGTGGCATAAGCGCATAAGCGCGGACTCAGCAATCTCGATTTAGTCAGCTAAAAAACCTATTTTGATAGGCTATGCTAAATGCTAAATGCTAAATGCTAAATGCTAAATGTTGAATGCTAAAGAGAAGAGCTTTAAACAAATGACGCGAGATAGGTCATAAAGAACAGAGAGATTAACTAAGATGTTGAGCCTAGTTAAACAGAGTCAAATAGTGGCTCGCGATGGCAAGATTAATGTTTGTATCTAAAGGTATTACTGTCGTCTAGAATGTCAATTTTGATCGCTACAATCCCTTGATCGCTACTGGCTATTTGTTGAAACGCTTTTTGAGAAAGATCGATCACTCGGCCTTTAACAAATGGGCCGCGATCGTTAATTTTTACATCGATGCTTTTATTATTGCCGGTATTGGTCACCCTCACTATAGTGCCAAATGGCAAGGTTTTATGGGCTGCAGTATAGGCTCTCATATTGTATTTTTCACCACTTGCCGTCAGTCTGCCGTGAAATTTACTGCCATACCAAGAAGCTTGCCCTGCTAGCACATGAGATGTTGAATATTGTGTTGTTTTAGCTGAGTCGATGGGCACTCGTGATGAACAGCCTGTTGCCATAGCAAGGAGTAACACACTAAACATAAGCTTAAATTTAATCATTGTGTTTACTACTCGCTCTTTAAAATAATGCTTCATTTTATTCGCTGTCTTGTAAGCACAAAATGCTCTCAGACAACTCGCTAACCTTAGCCTGCAGTGTAGATGAGAACATTTAAGCTGTCACTCAAGATGACTTATAACACCACCATAGCAAGCGCAGCATCACATAAACCCTGCTCATGTTCACTCCCTTGTTCATGTAGTAGCTGCTGGAGCCTATATGTTATGGCTCGCTAGCAACCGTGGATTCTGCCCCCCCGTTATTACACTGACTTGCACTTATGACACTTTTTAAAAGCAAAACCTTATGCCAACGCTTGTATCTCAGAGAGTGCTTTATCAATCTCGGCTTCGTTATTAATTAAGCTCGGCGCAAAACGCGCGAATGAGTCACGATAAGGCGTCGAGCTCATAATAATCCCCTTAGTGTGCATATGCTCTACCACCTGTTGCGGTGACAAACCATCGACATCAAAACACACCAGCCCCGATGATAGTTCAGTGGCCATTGGCGTATACAAGGTGACATGTGACATTTTTGCCAAGCCTTGCTTGGTTTGGGTATTGAGCTGATGAATACGCTGTTGCACATTGGCTTTACCCAAGCGTAAATGAAGCTCAAACGCAGCGGGTAATGCCCAACGATGTTCAAACGAGTGAAAGCCTCCTGGTGACATATGTTCACCCATTGGTACTTGCGCTTGGGTGCTATTACCTAGCCACACATCGTAGGATAGGCTGAAACTTGGGATCACTGCGCTGCAGTTATTCCAGCCGCGCTTTGAGCCCCATATAACACCAGTACCACGTGGACCAAAGATCCATTTATGAGTGCCTGTAATAAAAAAATCACATCCCAATGTACTCACATCAACATCCTCGATGCCAAAGCCATGTACGCCATCGACACAAAAGAGGATTTTATCAGCTTCAGAACGTGAGCTGTTGGCTTTGGCAATCACATCTGCCATAGCGCGGATAGGTAATTTAACCCCAGTGGAAGAGTGAACCCAAGTCACAGCCACCACCTTAGTCTTTTGATTAATGGCCTTTGCCAAGTTATCGATAACTTGCAAGCTTGTCACTGTGGCAGGGGTGTCATATAACGTAATACGGCGCACGTTAGCCCCTGTTCTTTCTGCACGCAGTTTTAAAGACAGATCGGTAGAGTAATGATCGTGTACGGTTTGCACTACTTCATCATTAGGGCGTAATTTAAGCCCGCTGTATACCAAAGATAACCCCATCGTTGTACTGTCAGTGAGGGCAATTTGTTCGGCTTCACCACCCATATAGCTTGCTGCCGCAGCGGATATTTTTCCATCAATGGTTTCAAAGTGTTTATGCCAATAATCTGAAGGATTGGCATCTAAGCCTTTGCGGTGTCGCTCAATTTCATCTGCCACAGGTTTAGGGTGAGAAGCCAACAAAAAGGTAGAAAGGTGAATGTAATCGTCAGTTAAGGGGAAAAGCTGTCGCAGCGCAGTCCAATCTCCAGCATTGATATTATCAGGCATTAACGCTGCTTTATTGCCCTCAGCAGCGGCATCAGCTGCATTGCCTATGCTTGTCCCAATGACACTTCCAGCTAAGGCTAAACCCATTCGACTTAAAAAATTACGACGTAACATAGACAACTCTTTATTAATCGCTGTGTACCGTTAATAAAAAGTAGCAACCGAATGCAGGAGTGTCTATTAATTGACCGCAAGTGTCACTGCGGCGCCGAAAAGTCAGTCTTAAACATGATTAAGCCTGTTTGATAATGTACAAGTTGGGTAAGTGGGGAGATGATCTCGCTTGCTAGTATAGGTAAGCACAGTTAAAGTGCACTCTGTTTTGATTTAACAATCATCAACTTGATTGATTGCAGCGTTTTTTATCTGAAAGGTTAACTATATATGGAAAAAGTGTTTGAAAAATTAATGTATGCATCACGCTGGATCATGGCACCGATTTATTTAGGTTTAAGCCTGGTCCTATTTGCGTTAGGTATTAAGTTCTTTCAAGAGATTTTTCACATCCTACCGATGATTTTTGAGATGAAAGAAGTTGACCTGATCCTGATTACACTATCGCTAATCGATATCACTTTAGTGGGCGGCCTTCTGGTGATGGTGATGTTTTCAGGCTATGAAAACTTCGTTTCACAGCTAGATGTGGGCGAAAACAGTGACAAACTAAGCTGGCTTGGAAAAATGGATTCAGGCTCACTTAAAAACAAGGTAGCCGCATCAATTGTGGCCATATCGTCAATTCATTTACTTAAAGTTTTTATGAATGCCGAAAATATCGATAACGACAAAATCATGTGGTACTTACTGATCCACATTACCTTTGTATTATCGGCCTTTGCCATGGGCTACTTGGATAAAATTAGTCGCACAAAGTAGCTGCTGACCTTAAGTTGCAAATCCAAATAAAAAAAAGCCTCGATACGGTTAAGCATCGGGGCTTTTTTCGGCTTGCAGTTTGTCGGCATTAAAGCTGACACCTGAAAGCATGCTGCATTATTGATCCAAAGAAACGCCTTAAGCAGACAATAAATACACCTACAAAATAATCTCAGCTAATACAAATCCAATCATCACCGAGCTAACAATCGTCACCACACCGGGTACCACAAAAGGATGGTTAAATACCCACTGGCCAATACGGGTAGAACCTGTGTCATCCATTTCAACAGCCGCCAACAAGGTTGGATAAGTTGGCAATACAAATAAGGCACTCACCGCAGCAAAAGAAGCAATAGCAGCCTCAGGGCTAACCCCTAGCATAAATGCCGATGGCATTAACGCCGCTGTGGTTGCGGCTTGCGAGTACAACAACATGCTGGCTAAAAACAAAATGATCGCCAACATCCACGAATGCTCTTCTAGCAAGCCACCCGATAGCGCTTTAATCTCTTCTAAATGCCCAGCAACAAAGGTGTCACCTAGCCACGCAACACCTAATACACAAATACACGCACTCATGCCCGATTTAAAGGTCGCCGCATTAAGCACCTCAGCTGTATCCACTTTACAAAACAGCGTAATCGCCGTGGCTGCCGTTAGCATAAACACCATAATCGCTTCATTTCGCGGCAATGTCGGATTATCAATAAGACCTACAGCATCACTAATCGCGGTGGCGTAAAACACCACTGCCACAATTGCTACCAGAAAAACCATCACCGAACGCTTAGCCCCTGCTGGTAACTCAGTGCTGTTCACCTCGCGTTTGCTCACTAAGCCATGAGCTAAACGGTCTTGATAAACGGGGTCATCTTTCAACTCTTTACCCATAAATTGGGCAACAAAAGCGCCGACCATACAAGCAATAAAAGTAGCGGGAATACAAATCATCAATAAGCTGATATAGCCCACGCCTTTGCTTTCAAGCATGCCGCTCATTAGCACAACCGCAGCTGAAATAGGTGAAGCCGTAATCGCAATTTGAGAGGCAACAACTGCAATACTTAATGGCCGTGAAGGACGAATGCCCTGCTCTTTCGCCACCTCAGCGATGACAGGCAAGGTCGAAAACGCGGTATGTCCCGTACCTGCAAACAGCGTCATGGTATAAGTGACAATCGGAGCTAAAAAAGTAACCTGCTTAGGATTTTTACGTAAAACACGCTCAGCGATATTCACCAAATATTGCAAACCACCTGCAACTTGCATCGCCGCAATAGCTGCGATGACCGACATAATAATCAAAATCACATCAATAGGAATAGTGCCAGGTGTCATCCCTAAGCCAAGAGTTAACACCAACACACCCAAACCGCCAGCAAAGCCAATGCCAATGCCGCCTATTCGTGCGCCGATAAAGATGGCAGCCAATACCACCACTAACTCAATTGTTACCATAAATCCTCCCAAGCCATAATTGCGCGCACTTTACTGCAAAACCAATATAAGCAATGGATGATTAAATCAATAAAACCTCAACTAACAGAATAAAAAACCGGAAGTGTTAACTAGGGCGTGTTGTTCATTGCGGGTTGAGTTTTGTTCGAGATAAAACCGATTAAGCGCGGCGAGTGAATTGCCGCCTAGCAATCTAAGCACTCTTTGTTCGCAAAAAAATCGCTTGGCGATTTACTCCGAGTTTCTTTGGGCGCATTAACTTCGCACCCTGATTTCACACGTCTTATTTCCCACGTATTAATTAAGGCGTGTCTTTGTGAAGTAATTCCATCAAGCCAACGAGTGCGGCAAACAGCACGGCGCCAACAGGCCAAATAATCCAAGTGATGCCCCAAGCCATTGTCCAAAAGCTCCAGCCAAGATAGATAGCAATGAGCAAGGGCCAATAAAATCCAGCCAACTTCTCGGCTCGTTTAGTACGTCTAGTTGTTTCTGTCTCTTTCACTGTTTCTTTCAATACATTGCTATAGGCATCATATTTTGCAGAAACCGGTAAAATAATGAATAGACCAACCGCAATAATAAAAAGCAGTACATCTATCATTAATAAAACAATGTCTTGCTCAAAAGAAAAAATACTCACGCACAGCAGCGGAACAAAGCTAACAATAAAACAGAAAATACCTACAGATAAGCGCAAATTATAAGCTGGCCTAAACTGTTTACGCTTTTCATGAAACACGCTGTGAACACCATAAGCGAGTTCAAATGGTTCATCTTCTATCGCCGCTATTTCATCTTGATATTGGTTTGTCTTGATAAAAAAGCTCACTCCAACTGACACCAAAATCAACACACTCACAATACCCAATGCCGCTGCTATATCACCCGTCATGTTAAATCGATTCGTTTCCGCCATAGCCATAAAGAAAAACAACGGCATTGCAGAACACACACACAAAACCACGCCTTTAGTGACCACATTGGTCATTGCGATTTTATGCTCAACATACTCAGTCGCTTGCTCTAGGCTGATATGATTAATGCCTGGTTCTTTGGCTTCTGTCGCAAACTCAAACTGCTCATTCTCATCCTTGAGTAAGAAGTCTGTAGACACATCAAAAATCTGTGAAAGCATAATGATTTTATTCAAATCAGGAATGCTATTGGCCCCTTCCCATTTAGAAACAGACTGACGAGAAACATTCATTTTCTCTGCCAACTCTTCCTGCGACCAGCCCAGTTTTTTCCTTAATCTAATAATCTTATCTGCAAGTATCATTAGTGAGTCCTTTTAATCAATAATTGAGCCACAAGCATAAGAAATCAGCCAGTTGCTCACTAGCAAGCCAGCTTGTTAATCTGTCAACCAGCAGTTGCGTTATTGATTATTAAGCCATAATTCGGCTATTTTTTGTATCTAATTGCTCAATTAGCGATTGAGTGTAGGCTATGAAGCAAAGAAAGAATTTAATCAGTCACCCGATTTGAAATCGCTTAAAGAGTCGAGACTAATCCAATTAATTTGATTTGTATCAGCTCACCATGACATTCACTCACCGACACGCCGTAAACTCATCCATGAGGGCTCGAACATCCCATCCATGGGATGAACGGTCGTCTCGCTAATACTCATGGTTCACCTATTGAATATCAGTTTAATCCTCAGCCTTTTAACACGTTCAGCAAAAATACCAAAGTCAGTAAGCACAAAGCCCCGAACAGCCAAGATTATGGTTGTGTTTAATAATTTGATTGAGGAAATAGAAAAAGTTTACTCTGCCCCTAACAAAACCCCAGTGATTCTATTAGCGACGCAGTACCGCTATCCAGCGGCCAAGATTGAGCAAGCTGGCTAGCGAGCCAGCCACGTAGGTCAGCGCCGCCGCTTTGAGAATCTTCTCCGCATGCTTTAGGTCACCGTCGTGCAGGTAATTGCCCTCTTTGAGTATGGGCAGCGCCTTGCCATAACTGGCGTCAAACTCCACCGGCAAGGTCACCAGATGCACAATGGTGCTCAACCCCATCGACAGCACGCCGATCAAAATGGTCAACGCGCCCGCCTGCGGTATACGAGTGAGCATAAGGACCACTGGCGCCGCGAACATCATTATGCCGGCAATACGCTCACCGACCATAGCGGTTCTAGCCAGCTTCTGTCGCATCAAAAACAAAGACTCGCCGCGAGAATCCTGTAGCGCATGCCCAACCTCGTGGGCAGCTACCGTCACAGCTGTCAGAGAATAACCGGCATAGTTATCCGGCGTAAGGCGAACAGCCTTAGCCGCGGGATCATAATGATCGCCGTCAGGCGTCTCTTCAACCTTGACGTCATTTAGGCCAAAACGATCTAGAAGATGACGAGCAAGTTCACCACCGCTACCTTGATGACGGTAGCGATCAGCGGGCTGTTGGTACTTGCTCATGATGTGCTTGACCCACAAGCCAGGCAAGAATACGCAGCCCGCAATGACAATAATTAGAATGATCCATAGCATGAAAACCAGTATGCCATAAACCTTGGTATAACTCTCACGGCTTTTACGCAAAGCCATTAACTGTGGATGCGTGTAGTTGCCTGCAAAAAATAAGTATTTTATAACAAAATTTAAAGCCACTTAAAAGCCCCGATACCGTTAGGTATCGGGGCTTTTAATTTTCATTCAGCTAGTATTCTGTAGGTATAAATTAAGAAAAGTTTACTCTGACCCACTTATTTACTCTGTAGTGGTCAATTAATTTTGGCCACGGATTTGTATTCTAACCAGTATATTTTCTCTGACTCATTGGGTGTTAGTCCACCATTATAGCTGTGAGGCCTAACCTGGCTGTAATATCCAATAATGTATTTAACAACCGAAGCTTCTGCTTCAGTAAATGAACGATAGCCTATTGTCGGCATCCATTCTGTTTTTAAACTCCTGAAGAATCGCTCCATCGGACTGTTATCCCAACAATTACCGCGACGACTCATGCTTTGTTCTATCTGATAACGCCACAATAATTGACGATAATGTCGACTCGTATAAGTACTACCTTGATCAGAGTGAAACATGACACCTTTTGGTCGGCCTCTGGACTCAAATGCCATGGTTAACGCTTTCGCTGCTAACTTCGTATCTGGTGAGTGAGACATTGCCCAACCAACAGGTTTACGTGCAAATAAATCCATAACAACAGCAAGATAACACCAGCGGTTACCTGTCCAAATAAAGGTGATATCACCACACCAAACTTGATTGGGCTTTATCACTGCAAATTGACGTTCAAGCGTGTTTGGTATGGCTATATGCTCTTGCTTCGCTTTCTTATATTTATGACTAGGACGCTGACAGCTCACTAGGTTCTGTTCTTTCATTAAACGAGTCGCTACGTAGCGGCTTAAGGGCAAGCCTCTACGAGTCGCAATACCTGCGATAGTTCTAGCACCTGCGGAGCTATTACTTTCAGCGTAAATGCTTTTCACCATCGCCAATACTTCAACCTCTGCAGGCTTAATACCTCTGGCTTGTTTTGCCCAATACTTATAGCTGCTACGGTGTATTTCGAATACTTCACAACAACGTTTAACAGCATGACTCCCTTTAAGGGCTTTGATTATCGTGAACTGTTCAGCGAGTCCGACATTAAGAGAGCAGTAGCCTTTTTTAGAATTTCCTTTTCTTCCTCGATACGTGCAATACGCTTTTTTAATTGACGAATTTCAAGTTGGTCAGGTGTTAATGGCGTTGCTTTACTTGTAATGCCATTACGCTCGCCTTTTAACTGACGAACCCATTTGTCGAGGGATGATTTACCCACATTCATTGCTTGTGATGCTTCAAGAACTGAGTAGCCTTTATCTACGACTAATTGAGCACATTCAAGTCTGAATTCGGGCGTGAAATTGGGTCTATTTCTTTTTGTCATAAGGTCACCTAAGTTTGATGAGGTGAATAATAACACCTCTAATTAGGTGGCCAAATTAACCGTACCACTACAGGTGACCCTTTAATTCATTAGGAAAAGTAACTAATTTTATTCTAAACCTCTAATTCGCTCGGGACTAAGTATCCTTTTTAGTTAAATTTTACTCTGGACTAATTTCACAGAAGTAGTGGTATCCATCAACTACTTGCCAGCTTCAGCATCACCAGATGACCATCTACCGACGCAAACAGGCCATCAGGCAGCGCCTGAAAATAACCATCTTCAGCGACCGTAAAGGCAACATCAGTGTTGACATTAAGTTGATAGCTTAAGGCGGCAAAGCCAAAAGCGGTCGATGTAGCAGGCATAAAAAAGGCACTCTCAATAACATTGGAGTGCCTATTCTGGCTTAGTGGTCTACCTAGCGGCTTGGAAAAATATCGGGCTTAAACGGATGTTTTATCTTGCTCGTTATTTTCCACAACCTTTTCTTCGGCTAAGACCGGAGTTACCGTAATATTATAATTTTTTAATTCATCAAGATGTAATTCATCGAGCTGAGTTCTAAGGTTATCTTTGACACTCTCTCCTACAGTAGGGTCTTTTAGCTTTTTATTGATTTTTCTTCTTTTTTTCCAGATTTGTACCTTAGTGCGAAGCTCTGTCTCACTAGGAAGCTGCAATAATACAAGCAGCAATACTGTTAGATGGGCAAAAAATGCTGCGGCGGCAGGAGAAACAGCGTTACAAAACTCTGGAATCACAGGCCAATCAGTGGCCGGTTTTACTTGCTCTAATAGCTGAACATATAAGGATAGAAAAAACGCAAAACCGAATTGTTTCTTTCCCATTATTTTGCTCTCACCTGATTACGGCGAGAGACCTTCTTTGCCTCTACTAACAAAGGGCCTATATCGTCATCTGAATCAACAAAAACTGAATGTGACGTTCCTTGCTCATCTACATAGGTAATCTTTAACTGTTTTGATGGCAAAATCCAATCCAACAGTAGACGAGTCCCAACTCGAAATAGTTGAAACAACACCACCATCAAACCAATTGTTACAATCCAACTTAAAGCATTCATTTTAGTCTCACACTATTTTTCCAACGTGCTTACGATGTCTTTTAACTTTAGTTACAACATACTTAGCTTTACGTTTCCGACCATTGACCTCTTCTTCAGTCCTAGTCATGTCAACTGAAAACAGATCTGTAGAAGAAATATCAACGAACTTACCATTCTCATCGCTTTCATTTATTTTTGCTAGAAAATCTATATCTTCCATTCGAATTGCAAATCGGCCTAAAGGTCCGTATTGCATTTCCCAACCTGCTGCACCATTAAAGTTAATTTTAGTAAAATTAACATTACCTTCTACATCATCAGTCACGGTTTCAACAACCATTAATGACTCGGGTTTCTTATAAATATTTGCGTTTTCATTTTCGATTTGCAATGTGATATCGTCGCCGTTTTTCACTGTGACTTTAGATGTTCCATCACTAGATAATGGCGTATGTACCAATTTATCGATGCCTAATCTTATCTTTGGGTTTTTAAGAAGTTTAGCGGTGATCTCCGAGCAATCAAGCGTATCACCTTCTACGTTAATAGTAGCAATTTTTTGCTTAGCTTCGCCCGTCCCATCCGTTTTTATATTGATTTCCTGCATCGGCCTTCCTTTAAGCCAATCCAGAACTCCAAATAATGATCCCGCGGCAGCTGCGCCTCCCATTAGCCCGATTTGACTTAAGACATCAACCCCACCACTTTGAACAAAATTAACAACAGTCTCAAAAGATCCTGGTTGCTCAGCAACAACTTCCATCTCAACCTCTGAGCTCTCTCCATTAACAATTTTATTTGCCTGTGTCACTAAATCAACCAAGCCTTCCAATGATTCTATGTAAGTAGCTAAATTAATATGATGATCTTCGTGTTCAGATCCATCAAAAGAGAAGGTCAGGGTTCGCGTTGTATTAGTCATTATTAAAGTTCGAAGGCATTGAAAGATGATGCATCTTATTCCATTTAACACCCTGCACACAAGAATACTTTAGTGTTTAAGATCCGTTTAAACCTCTGTTTAAGCACGTAATCCCTTTTAGACAGCACCTTTGTTAAGCTTTCAAGTTTAACCCCCAGAAGATAAGTGGGGTCAGAGTAAACTTAAATGAAATAGCGCTTTTGTCCTCTAAATAAGAAAGCCCCGATACCGTTAGGTATCGGGGCTTTCATTTTCTTTTACAAGAAGTTCGGTTTGAAGCTTTTAGGCTTTAGACCAGCAGTGCATATAGCGCTGTATAAATAGGTTAGAACAAGGCGCTTTACCACGACGTTTAGCTTTCTTAAACGAGTGGTGAAGCAACGCAGTTATCACCAATTTAGACAAGCTAGATTACATCATGCCGCCCATACCACCCATACCACCGCCCATTCCGCCCATATCTGGTGCAGATGAATCTTGTGGAAGCTCCGCTACCATTGCTTCAGTTGTGATCATTAGACCTGCAATTGATGCGGCAAACTGTAGTGCACTACGAGTTACTTTAGTTGGGTCAAGAATACCCATTTCTAACATGTCACCGTAAGTGTCGTTGCCAGCGTTGTAACCGTAGTTGCCGCTGCCGTTTTTAACTGTGTTCGCCACAACTGAGGCTTCTTCACCTGCGTTGGTTGCGATTTGACGAAGTGGTGCTTCCATTGCACGTAGTGCGATGATTACGCCGTGCTTTTGGTCTTCGTTGATCACTTCAACTTCAGAAATCTTAGACGCTACACGTACTAGTGCAACCCCACCGCCAGGAACCACACCTTCTTCAACGGCTGCACGTGTTGCATGTAATGCATCTTCAACACGGGCTTTTTTCTCTTTCATTTCAACTTCTGTTGCTGCGCCAACTTTGATTACTGCAACACCGCCAGCAAGTTTTGCCATACGCTCTTGAAGTTTTTCTTTGTCGTAGTCAGATGTTGACTCTTCAACTTGTTGTTTGATTTGCGAAACACGGCCAGAGATTTGCGCTTGCTCGCCGTTACCATCGATGATGGTGGTGCTGTCTTTAGTGATAACAACACGTTTTGCTGTACCTAAGTCTTCTAGGGCTGCTTTTTCAAGTTCTAGACCGATTTCTTCAGCGATAACAGTACCGCCAGTTAGGATAGCGATATCTTGTAGCATTGCTTTACGACGGTCACCAAAGCCAGGTGCTTTAACAGCAGCTACTTTAACGATACCGCGCATGTTGTTGACAACTAATGTTGCTAATGCTTCGCCTTCAACGTCTTCTGCAACAATAAGCAGTGGCTTACCTGTTTTAGCTAGACCTTCAAGGATTGGTAATAATTCACGGATGTTAGAGATTTTCTTATCAACTAATAAGATGAAAGGAGAATCTAACTCAACGCTGCCTGTTTCAGCTTTGTTGATGAAGTAAGGAGAAAGGTAACCGCGGTCAAACTGCATACCTTCTACAACGTCTAATTCGTTTTCAAGGGCTTGGCCTTCTTCAACGGTAATAACGCCTTCTTTGCCTACTTTTTCCATTGCTGTTGCAATGATTTCACCGATTGATTCATCAGAGTTAGCAGAGATAGTACCTACTTGAGCAATGGCTTTAGAATCTGCACATTCTTGCGAAAGTGCTTTAAGCTCAGCAACGGCTGCAATAACTGCTTTGTCGATACCACGCTTAAGATCCATTGGGTTCATGCCAGCAGCGACTGCTTTAAGGCCTTCAACCACAATTGATTGTGCTAATACGGTTGCAGTAGTTGTACCGTCACCAGCCGCATCATTGGCTTTAGAAGCAACTTCTTTCACCATTTGTGCGCCCATGTTTTCGAACTTGTCTTCTAGTTCGATTTCTTTCGCTACCGATACACCATCTTTAGTGATTAGCGGTGAGCCAAAGCTTTTGTCTAAAACGACGTTACGACCTTTTGGGCCTAATGTTACTTTTACTGCGTTAGCAAGAATGTTGACGCCGTTAAGCATTTTAACGCGACCGTCACTACCAAATAATACTTCTTTTGCTGACATTGTTATGTTCCTTCAAATTTGTTGATGATTGCAAAGGGTTAATGTTTAAAATTAACCTACAACAGCCATTAGGTCTGACTCAGATAAGATAAGGACTTCTTCACCATCAATCTTTTCTTTCTTCACGCCGTAACCTTCGTTGAAAATCACTACGTCGCCAACTTTAACGTCAAGGGCTTTAACTTCACCGTTTTCTAAAATGCGACCATTGCCTACTGCTAGGATTTCACCACGAGTTGATACTTCTGCAGCGCTACCAGTTAATACAATGCCACCAGCTGATTTTGATTCAACTTCTAAACGTTTAACGATTACGCGGTCATGTAATGGACGAATATTCATCTACGGACTCTCCTAATGATTTGGTGCCCTAAAACGAGGCGGTTTTAACAAAATGATAAGGGCATTACCCCTTTGATGAATGATATATGGGGGTCGATGTTGACAGTTCCAAGTGTATTTTAAAAAAAACTGCGATTTAATTGTAAAATTTGTGGCTGCTAATATTTAAACCATCTTGAATGCTGCTAGAATTTGGCTCCCGTTTTCGTGTTTAAGTCGAGATAGATGAAAGATAAACATGGGTTGCTTAACGCACCAATAGGTCGTGTGCTATTCAATATGAGCCTCCCCAACCTTATCGGTATTCTCACCATTTATGGTGGCAGCCTTATAGATACATATTTCATCAGTCTTTTGGGCACTGAATCATTAGCTGCGGTAAGTTTTACGTTTCCGGTGGCGATTATTTTTTCCAGTATTGCCATTGGCATTGGCGCGGCGGTTTCCACTAACCTCGCCCGCTTAATTGGCGCAGGTAATCAACCCCAAGCTAAAGCGTTTTTGTTTGATGCCTTGTTGCTAACATTTTTATTGGTGAGCGCGTTAGTGTGCATCGGGATTATGGCCATTGACCCGCTATTCACCCTACTGGGCGCTAATGAGTTAAGTTTGCCACTTATTCATGATTATATGCTGGTGTGGTTTTTAGGGGCGCCATTATTGGTGTTATTGATGGTGGGCAATCAAGGCATTCGCGCCACCGGTGATACTTACTCCCCTGCGATCATTATGTCGGTGGCAGCAATTATCAACCTTATACTCGACCCTTTACTTATTTTTGGTCTTGGGCCTTTCCCTGAGCTGGGTATTCAAGGCGCAGCCATTGCCACTTCAATATCCTGGTTATTTTCAGCCTCTGTGGCTGTGTATATCTTGGTATTCAAAAAACAAATTTTGGTCTTCACCAAATTAAGTAAGCACCGGATTATCAAAAACTGGTGCAAGCTGGGGCATATTGCCCGCCCTGCGGCTTTAATGAATATGATTAACCCTATTGCCAACGGCATTATTTTGGCCATGCTTGCCAGAGTCGATCAAGCTGCGGTGGCGGCTTATGGTGCAGGGGTGCGCTTAGAAACCTTATTTATTTTGGGGATCATGGCCCTTAACTCCAGTTTAATGCCGTTTGTGGGGCAAAACTTGGGGGCGGGGCAACATCAGCGGGCTAAAGATGCCATGATGCTGTCACTGCGGTTTGCCCTTGTGCTGCAAACCTTACTGTATCTGCCTATCTTTTTGAGTGCTGATTTTATTGCGCAGTTATTCAGTAATGATGCTGTGGTGATCGATTGGTTGAGCTTTTATATTAAAGCCTTACCCGCAGCCTATGGGCCATTAGCAGTGGTGATTATCTTCGCCACTTGTTTAAATGCCTACCATAGACCGATCCAGTCGTTAGTGATTAACTTAGTCAGGCTGTTTATTTTAATGCTGCCATTGGCGGCCATTGGCTTATACTTTGGCGGGGTAAAAGGTTTATTAATTGCGCTGCCAATAACCAATACCATTATGGGCATTGCCTGCTATGTGATGGCCAGTCGGATCACTGAGCCAGAGTCCGTTACCGCGTCAACGGCCACTAAGTCAATTAACACCATAAATTAACAGGGATGCACAAGGGTTAATACACAATGAAAAGATCAATCAACGCCGCGCTATTGTCAGCTTTTGTGTGCCCGGGTACAGGGCACTTATACATAGGTAAAAAAGCCATAGGTTGGGGCATTATTCTGGCTTGTTTTATCAGTTTATGCGCCATCATGACCGTGCTGATGCAGCGCGCTCAAGCGGTGGCTGATGATATTGTCGCGGGAAATATTGCGCTGGACTTCAACAGTCTTTATGCCGCAGTGCACGACAGCGTGACCCTTGATTTACCCCCTTCAGTATCGATGGCCACTTGGGTGTTATTTATTTGCTGGGTTGGGAGTACGGTTAGCGCGTATTGGATGGCTGAGCAGCTAGACAAACCTTCAAAGGATTCGACTCTCGCACCTTAAGTTAATGCCGTAAACAAGCAGCTGAATTATTTGAGCCATAAAAAACGCTAGCCTTGCTAGCGTTTTTTCATTGAGTCACCAAGCTAACAATTAGTCTTTTTTGGGCTTATCTTGCTCGCCCTTTTGCTCACTATCTGCGCGAGGCTCATCCTGTGGGGTGATATCTTTAATTTCTACCTGATGGGTTTCAGGGGTTAAATCATTTGGATCAAATTTGCGTTCAAAATCACCGTCAAAGGTATTGCCGCCTTGGTTAAATGGGCCATTTTGCCCAAATGGATTTTGGCCTGGTTGACCTTGTGGACCAAAGCCGCCCTGAAAACCGCCACCAGCAACCACGCGCATTTGCATACGTTTAAAGATATAGCTGGCAATCGGTGAGCGAGTGATTGGGGTTAGCAATAACAAACCGATAAAGTCAGTCACAAAGCCCGGAAACAATAACAGTAAGCCTGCCGCGGCGAGCATCATGCCTTCGACAATTTCTTTACCCGGCGCTTCACCGCGCTCAAGCTTAGATTGCACTGACATTAAGGTGCTTAAGCCTTGGCTGCGCACTAGTGATACTCCCACAATCGCAGTGAAAAACACTAATGCGATGGTATTCCAGGTGCCAAGCACATCGCCCACAGAAATTAATACTGACAACTCAATGGTCGGAACGATAATAAATACAAACAATAAAATAAATAACATGTGGGCCTCAATTTTTTCACTGGCTATGAAAACTAAATGGGGGTTATCCGGTCTTAATTCAAGACGTGTCACGATTATCATCAATGACTAATGCAAGCGCTTACGAAAAAACGTACAGTATTGCACTATTGAAATCGCGATAAACATAACATTAGCAACAACAATAAAGATAAACCGCAGTTTATGTTATTAAGCTTAAGCTAACTTTAAGGCAACCAATAGATGATAGCATTCCAATGCCAGCAACTTACTTATTAGTTATAACAACTTGCCCTGATAACGCCAGTGCAAAACGCATTGCATCAACGCTAGTGGAAACTAAAGCGGCTGCTTGTGTGCAATTAATTCCACAAATAGAGTCAGTTTATGTGTGGGATGATGAGGTCTGTCATAGTAGTGAAGTCGCTTTACACATAAAATGTATTGCTAAAAATTATGATGCAATTCAACAAATAGTGATCCAACAGCATCCCTATGAAGTACCTGAATTAATCGCTATGCCTATTACTCAAGGCTTGCCAAATTATTTAAAATGGATAGAAGAAACTTCCCAATCATGAAAAAAATATTTGCGCTTATTTTTACCTCTTTACTCCTGCTAACGCCATTAGCTCACAGTGAAGGCATTTTTAGCAGTAATAAGTTCAGCTTCCTTCAGGGCGAGCCAGAGTTAATGCCTGTTGAAGAGGCTTTTGTATTTGATTATCAGCAAAAAGATAATCAATTAGCCATTAGCTTTGTGATTGCCGATGGTTATTACATGTACCGTGACAAGTTGCAGTTTTCTGCCGACGGCGCAGTGATTGGCGATATAGACCTACCCCGAGGCAAGGTTCATAACGATGAATATTTTGGCGAACAAGAAGTGTATTACACCTTTGTTGAGCTGCCGTTAGCCCTTAAAGAAGCCGCCCAAGGCAGCCTAGTACAAGTGACCTTTATGGGTTGCGCTGAAGGCAAGCTGTGTTATCCGCCTACCAAACGTGATGTTAAGCTAGATGCTGTTGCTGCTAACGATGGCAAGGTAAAGGGCAAAAAAGCCATTATTGGTGATGTGCCAGCTCAAGCTGAACCAGCAACCGCAAGCAATGCGACAACGCCTATCACCCAACAAGACAGCTTAAGCCAAATGCTGGCCAACGATAGCTTAATGTGGACCTTAGTTATCTTCTTTGGTTTAGGTATTGGTTTAGCCTTAACCCCTTGTGTGTTTCCTATGTACCCGATTTTGTCAGGGATTATTGTGGGGCAAGGGAAAAAGTTATCTACCGCTAAAGCCTTCACACTATCAATGGCCTACGTTCAAGGTATGGCGATTACCTATTCATTATTAGGTTTAGTGGTTGCCTCTGCGGGCATGAAATTTCAAGCGGCATTGCAACATCCTGCTATTTTGATTTTCTTAGCGGTAATGTTTGTACTGCTGAGTTTATCTATGTTTGGTATGTATGAATTACGCCTGCCGGGCAAATTCCAAGACAAGATGAATACCCTGTCGAATAACCAAAAAGGTGGCAACCTTGTTGGGGTGTTCTTTATGGGCGTTATTTCAGGTTTAGTGGCGTCGCCTTGTACCACTGCGCCGCTGTCTGGTGCGCTGATTTATGTGGCCCAAAGTGGCGACTTACTACAGGGCTTCTTGGCGCTGTATGTATTAAGCATGGGTATGGGGGTGCCATTACTGATCATTGGTACTTCTGGTGGTAAATTACTGCCGCGCGCCGGTGCATGGATGGATATCATTAAGACCATTTTTGGCTTCTTGCTGATTTCTGTCTCAATCGTGATGATTGGCCGCATCTGGCCAGGACTGGTATCTGATGTATTGTGGTCAATTTGGGGGATTTGCTTAACGGGCTACCTCATACACCAGAACAAACTATCAGAGTTTAACTGGAAGCAAACCACCCGTGGCATCATACTGACGCTGACTTTACTCGCCAGTTTCTCTTATGGTTTCCAAGCGGTAATGACTGCATTGGGCCATCAGGCGCCATCAATCAGCAATGAGACTAACCAAAGCAAGCAAATTAGCCATGGTGAGTTATTCATTCAAATTAAGTCACTAGAAGACTTAGAAGTTGAGCTAGATAAAGCCAGCCTTAGCGGTAAAACCGTGATGCTAGATTTATACGCTGACTGGTGTGTGGCCTGTAAAGAGTTTGAGGCGATTACCTTTGCTAATCCAATAGTATTAGAGCGTTTAGATCAAATGGTGTTACTGCAAGCCGATGTCACTAAAAGTGATGCCATTGATATTGAACTGCTTGAGCACTTCAACGTATTAGGCTTACCGACCCTATTAATGTTCGATGAAAATGGCAATCAGCGTGAAGATTTACGCGTAACCGGCTTTATGGGGCCTAAACCCTTTGCTGATCACTTGGATTTATTGCTGAATAAATAAATTTATTCTCAACTAAGATATTGAAAATGGTCAATTTATTTATTAGATTGGCCATTTTTTTAATCCTGAGCTATTTTTTAATACCAAGTTGATTCTTTTCTTATACAATCTACTTACCTACAACCTAGTTTCAACAAATCGAATAAGGCCTTATGGAACCCGCAATTCTCATTGTTACGCTATTATGTGGCATGCTTGTTAGTCGAGTCGGTTTACCACCACTAATTGGTTATCTTGCAGCAGGTTTTTTACTGTTTATTTTTGGGATCCAAGATGAAAGCTTGCCACTGCTGCAGGAACTAGCTGACCTCGGCGTCATGTTACTGCTGTTTGCTATTGGGCTTAAATTAGATGTCAAAAGTTTACTCAAATCTGAGGTGTGGGCCAGTTCCAGTTTGCACTTAATTGGCTCGATATTATTCTTTTTACCCATCTTAAAATTGCTGGGATTAGTAGGGCTAGACAGGCTAGTTGATTTAGATATTGATCAGCTGTTACTACTGAGCTTTGCCTTAAGTTTTTCAAGTACCGTATTTGCCGTCAAAGTGCTGGATGAAAACGGTGATAGCCAAGCCTTGTATGGCCGTATCGCCATTGGTATCTTGATTATGCAAGATATCTTCGCAGTGCTATTCCTCACCATTTCAAAGGGTGATTTCCCCTCCATTTACGCCTTAGGTTTATTGCTGTTACCACTAGTTAAACCACTAATTTATAAAATATTCGACCGCGTTGGCCACGGCGAAATGTTGATTTTATTTGGCCTGACTATGGCATTAGTCATGGGCGCTTGGCTGTTTGAAGCCGTTGGCTTAAAGCCGGATCTAGGCGCATTGATTATTGGTATTTTACTGGCAGGCCACGCTAAAGCGTCCGAGCTTTCTAAATCAATTTACTACTTTAAAGAGCTGTTTTTAGTCGCGTTTTTCTTAACCATTGGTTTAAATGGTTTGCCAACCATTGCCGATGTGGGCCTAGCTGGGTTACTGGTGCTATTAGTGCCGTTTAAAATCATGCTGTTCTTTATATTATTGACCCGCTTTAAGTTGCGTTCTCGTACCTCGCTATTTGCCTCATTCAATCTAGGTAACTACAGTGAGTTTGGCTTGATTGTTGCTGCGGTAGCCGCATCAAAAGGCTGGTTACCTGCCGAGTGGTTAATCATTTTAGCAGTAGCCTTGAGCATCAGTTTCTTAATTGCTGCGCCCCTTAATGCGGCGGTCAACAAGTTCTATCAGCGCTACCATAAAACCTTTATCACCCTTGAAAAACACCCGCTACACCCTGAGGATAGACAAATTCCTGTGGGTAATCCGCGCTTTTTGATTTTAGGGATGGGCCGGATTGGCTCAGGTGCTTACGATGAGCTGCGCGCTAAATACTCAGGCGAAATACTGGGGATTGAACACAAGCAAGAACTGGTGGATTTTCATCGCTCTGAAGGCCGCAATGTGGTGCAAGGCGATGCTAGCGATACCGATTTTTGGGAAAAGCTTGAGCGGGCACCGGGGCTTGAATTGGTGCTATTAGCCATGCCACACCATATTGGTAATATGTTTGCGGTAGAGCAACTTAAAAAGCTCGATTACCAAGGTAAGATCAGCGCCATTGTGCAATATTCTGAAGATGCAGAGTCACTGAAAGAGCAAGGGGTTAACAGCGTTTATAACCTTTACGAAGCTGCAGGTGCTGGTTTTGTGGACAATGTTATTCATGAATTACTTGAGCCAAACACAGAGGAAGAATCAGAAGCGAGCGTTGATAAAGCCAGCGCAGCCACTGAAATCACCCCTAACTTGAGCAAGCCATAAGCGTAAATAGTTAGCGATATCCTCTATTCGCTATGCTAAACCGATAAGCGCCTTATTAACATTAAGGCGCTTTTTTATTGTTTAAAATGCGCTTTTATATCAATCAGCCAAGGTTAGCCAGCGTCGCTATTTGGGTGGTTATAAAGCCAGTTTATACCTCAAATTTGTTCTGCCAATAAAACAGTCAACGTAAACCCTTACATTAACATACCTCTTTAGTAGTACAAAGGCATTGAAATTACTGTTATTTCCACAAAACCGACTACTCTTAAGCTGCAAATTGTATCAATCGAGTTTTCAGTAGTTACAGCCACTGGCAAGTCGTGATATAAATCACATTATCAATTTAAAATTTAATACTTTTATACCGCTTAGGTAACTTCGTAACTCGACATTCTTTGGAACTGTAACTGTATGTCAAATCCTGCTCAAAAAGCCATGAAGTTGTTTGTACAAACATTTGGAACTACGGCTGACGACCTGTATCAAGCACCAGGTCGTGTCAATATTATTGGCGAACACACGGATTATAACGAAGGATTCGTTTTACCCGCTGCAATTAATTTTCACACTGTTATTGCGGTTAAACATCGTAGTGATAACACCTTTAGAGCCGTGACTGATGCCTTTGCTGGGCAAATCGAACAATGGCGTTTTGGTGAAGAAAACGCCATTGAAGAAAACGCCATTGAAGATAAAGGCAGTTGGGGAAATTACCTAAAAGGCTTTACCGCCTCAATGGCTCAATCTGGGCTTAAAGCTAAAGGCATGGATATTGCCATTGTCGGCAATGTGCCACTGGGCGCAGGCATGTCGTCATCAGCAGCTCTTGAGGTGGCCTTTGGCACTGCCATTAGCTACGCCAGCCAACTGCATTTATCGCCATTAGCCATTGCACAAATTGCCCAACGTGGAGAGCACAGGTTCATAAAGTCAGAATCTGGCATTATGGATCAAACCATTAGCGCACTGGCGGTGGCCGATCACGCCTTATTGATTGACTGCTTAGAGTTAGACGGCCGCGCAATAGCGATTCCTGACAGCTTAAGTTTGCTGATTGTCGATCCTAGCATCGATCGCCAGCTGTTAATTGACCGCTTTGATGCCCGTAAACTGCAATGTCATCAGATTAATGAATTGCTTGGAGTTGAGTCACTAAGGGAAGTCAGCCTTGGCCAGCTAAACAGTGCTAAAGCTAGCTTAGGTGATGAACTTTATCATCGAGCTAAGCATGTACTAACTGAAAACCAACGCACTGTGAATGCCGCCCGCGCTCTAGAGCAACAAGATACTGCCCGTTTCGGCCAATTAATGGCCCAATCACAACAATCCATGCGCGATGATTTTGACATCAGCACCCCTGAGATTGATGCCTTAGTGAAAATAATTAAAGATATCATTGGCACCAAAGGCGGCGTAAGAATGAGTGATGGTTGCGTGGTAGCGCTTATTGATCATGAGCTAACCGATGCTGTGGTCAATGCCGTTGAGCAGCTATATCCACAACAAACATCCTTAGAACCAATTATCTATTTATGCTCTGCCAGTGGCGGCGCAGGCAGAATTGAATAAGCAATTCTATTGCTATAAGAGGCATTAATGTTACAAATCACCACACTTGAACCATGGCAAGATCCTCGCGGAGGATGGGTAGAACGTATTCGAGTCGACAACGGCAAGGTTGCTATTGAAGTGTTAAGTCTAGGGGGAATTATAAACGCCTTATGGACTGAAGATAACCAAGGCCAGCGAGATAACATCGTTTTAGGCTGTGATAGCGTCAGCGATTATTTAAACCAGCCGGCTTATTTAGGCGCCATTGCAGGGCGATACTCTAACCGCATTGCTAATGGTCAGTTGCAGTATCAAGGCAACCACTATCAGCTCGATATAAACCAAGCGACCAATTGCTTACACGGTGGCGCTGAAGGTTTTCATTTAAAGCATTGGCATATGCAAGCCCTTGAAGACGGGGTGAGATTAACCCTTGATAGCCCAGATGGTGATATGGGCTTTCCGGGTAATTGTACGGTGCAATTAGATTATCGCTTGGCTGACAATAGTTTACTCATTGAAATGCAAGCAAGTGTCGATAAGGCCTGCCCTATTAGCCTCACCCAGCACAGTTATTTTAATTTAGAAGGCGCTGATAGCTTAACTAATGCAGCGCATTTGATCCAAGTGGATGCCAAGCAATATTTGCCAATGAATGAAGTGGGTATTCCAACTTCAATTGCTGCGACCACTGGCAGCGATTTAGATTTAGCCCAAGCCACTGCATTTGCTGTGCAAACTCATCGACCTGCTCTTGCTGCCACCAATGGTTTTGATCATTGTTATGTGCTTAACAATGCTGAGCAAGTCTGTCGATTTGGTTGTCTTTCAAGCCCTAAAACTGGCCGCACCATGACGATTTACACCAATCAACCTGGGGTGCAGCTGTATGGCGCTAACTTCCTTGAAGGCGTAAAAGGCTTTGACGGCCGTATTTACCAGTCTCACCAAGCGGTATGTATTGAACCACAAATGCTGCCAGACTCACCTAATCAAGCCGTTTTACCCGGTAAGCCTTGGATAGAGCCAGGACAAGTTTATCGCCATGTGAGCCGTTACGAGTTTGGGGTGATTTAAGCCTAAGCGATTACTGTTGAGCGATTGATTTACTAATAAACAGCCAATAAAAATGGAGCTATGATTTATTATCATGCTCCATTTTTTGTCTTTAGCACTTTATGCTAATCGTCACTGTCATCACTGATACCGAAGTCGGCATCAGCATCTTCAAATTCCATTTCACTGTCATCGACATCGACATCGATAATCTCATCCACCGCTGCAACTTTTTTGGCTTTTGAGGCTGGCGCAGAGTCTGGCACTGAAGATAATTCGATATGCGCTTCATGTTTTGCCATAAACTCAGCTCTAGCAGCAAGCCATGCTGCTTCATGCTCAGCTTTGGCGGCTGTTAACTGCTGGGGTTCCAGCTCATGCAGGTTAACCTTAACGATATCCTCTACGTACTCGCCAATCGTGTTACGACTAACATTAAATAAGTAGATCCGACCGGGAGACGCATCGGGGAGTCGGTTGTCATGGACGACAATTGAGGTGCCACGTGGAGTACGAAGCTCACCATACCAAACTTGTTTTTTTGCAGTGTTATACATATATGCTAATGCCCTTAAATCAACACATACCTAAAAAATGTGCATTTTAGCAGCACACAGTTTATTTACTAACCTCTACGCAACGCGCATGATTATTGAGGATAATTAATCAAAAACTTATGAAAAAATCAATATATTATTAATGAAGTTTTTTATATTTTTGCCATTTTTTGCCAGTGCCATATCGCCATCGTCTTATGCTGCAAATCATCTGAGTTATGATTTTCCCAAGGTGTTATGCACCCAGTGTAATTTAGCGGCGCTGCAAGCTCTAATTTAGTTCAAATATGACAGCCTTCAAGTCAGCTATGATAAAAAGACTGTTTTGAATTTGATGCCTTACTATTGCCTAATTCTTGCTTAGGTCTTGTTTGTTTACATCTTACTTGTTTAGGTTTTGCTCATTTAGGTTTAGGCTTCGCCTAGCTGCAGAATAATCTTGCCTCTATGCTGACCTGACTCCATATATTGATGCGCTTTTACGACCTCATCAAACGGGAACACTTTATCAACCCGGATCTGCACTTGTTTAGCATCCAGTAATGGCCATAGCTGTGCTAATAATCCAGCGGCGATGTCAGCCTTAGCCTCGACACTTTGCGGCCTAAGCGTTGAGCCAGTCCATTGAATGCGTTTGGCCATAATGCTAAAAATATTCACTTCTGCTTTAGCGCCGCGCTGGGTTGCCACTGATACCATGCGGCCATCAAAAGCCAATACCTTTAAATTGCGGTTGATGAAATCACCACCCGCAATATCTAGCACCACATTGACCCCTTCAGCTTGTGTTGCTGCAAGGATAGGCTCAACAAAATCATCTTTATGGTAATTAACCGCCATACTCGCCCCTTGGTCGAGACAATATTGGCATTTTTCATCGCTACCTGAGGTAACAAACACTTTAGCGCCTAGGGCTTTGGCAACTTGTATGGCGGTGGTGCCAATACCGCCAGAGGCGCCGTGGATCAGCACTGTTTCACCGGCTTTAAGCTTGGCGCGATTAACCAAGTTTCCCCAAACCGTGAAACAGGTTTCCGGTAAGGCCGCCGCTTGTACAAAACTGTAGCCTTTGGGGAGCGGTAAGCAATGTGAGGCGTAAGTGATCACTTGCTCTGCATAGCCACCGCCAGGCACTAAGGCACAGATCTTGTCGCCGATTTGCCATTGCGTGACATCTTTAGCCATTGCAATGACTTCCCCTGCCACTTCCAAGCCTAATATCGGGCTAGCACCTTTTGGCGGCGGATATGCGCCTTCTCGCTGCTTAATGTCTGGGCCATTAACCCCTGCAGCATGTACTTTTATGATCACTTGCCCAGCTTTAAGCCTAGGTAATGCTGAATGGTTAAAGCGCATCACTTCAGCTGCGCCCGTTTCATTGTAAATCACATGCTTTATGCTGTTTACGATCATTTGGCCCGTCCATATTATTTATTGCGTCACAAAAAAATTAACTTTTCGCTAGCAAACTGTCGTTTTAGGTTACTATATTTACTGAAAGTGGCTAGATTTAATTCAACTAACTGAATTTAAGCAAGCACTAGGTTTAATAGCGGAGCATAGTGCGGTGAAAACTAGCTAAGTAAGGCTGCGCCATTAGCACTTATTCTATTGAGGCCAACACTACCGTGAAATATATTATCTCTCTACTACTACTGGTTTCTTCATCCCTTGCAGCCAAGCCTGTATTGATCGCATCGGATATTTGGTGCCCTTATATTTGCCAAGATCACACCGGTTATGTCACTGAACTGACTCGGCGCTCATTTGAAGTCATGGATCAACAGGTGCATTTTATTGCGGTACCTTTTAATCGCGCTTTAAAGGAAGTTAAAATTGGTAATATCGATGCCATTCTTGCAGTTACACCAACCCATATTGAACAATTTAATTTATATACCGACACACTGATTGTTGGCTATACCAGCACGGATTTTTATACTCGCGCAGACGCTTCATGGTCATTTCAGCAATTAGACAGTCTTGATGGTGCGCTAGTGGGGATTATCGGAGGTTATGACTACGGCGAGCAGCTCAATGATAAAATTAGCCGTTCAACCGACTTTTACGCCGCCACGGGAGAGCAACCCATGATGTTGAACATTAAGCGCCTCGTAAATGGTCGATTTGATGTGATACTGGGTAATAAAGTCGCTATTGAATATACTGCATACAAAAATGATGTAGCTAATCAAATCAAATACGCCGGTTCATATGGTGAGCCAACGCCTTTATATGTAGGCTTTAATCCTAATCAAAGCCGTATCGCAGATGTGTATGCTCAAGGTATTGCTAAATTAAAGCGCTCTGGTGAGTTTCAACAAATTTTAGATAAATACCAAATTAAAGCACCTGAAAATATGCCGCCATTAGGCCTTTAATGATTAAATTTAACCAAAGCCATTTAAACAACATACTTTATAAACCATATACTTAGACATTCACCAATAAGCATTCAGCTTATATTAGCCCGAGTCAATACCGGCCATGAGCCTCAATCATAGTCAGATAATCAATTCGCGATAACCGCGTTCAAGCTGTGCCTAACCTCCTATTTAACATTGAAAACTTTGATAATAGATTTTACTAATACTATATATTGACCTATGGTATTTAATTAGTATTTGCTGTTAATGCCAGCTTATTTTCCGCGTATCAATATTTATTAATTACCAACAGGCTCAAATCATGCAGCAGCTCAACACTGCTTTTTAAACAGCTAGCAATAAAGGAATATAATAATGTTTTGGATAATTATTGCTCTAATATGGTTTATCACCCTTGCAGGCTTGTTATTATTTAATTTTCAGGCTTCTGCTAATAGAAAAAAAGAAAGCTATACCAATGTGCTGTTTAATGCCAAAAGCGGGAATGTCGCTCTTCAACACTGCTTTTATTTAGCTGATGCCCAGCAAACAGCTAAACGCATCATTGGGGCTGATAGCGATTTAGTCAAAAACCCACAAAGCAGAAAAGCGTTTGCTGACTACGTGCAGACAAACTTTCACATTGCAGATAACAATCAGCAATTATTGCAGCTTGAATACCTAAATTGTGAAATCAAAGGTGACTACCTATGGCTTTACCAACAAACCACGCTAGCAAAAAGCGTTATCGGCAACGATCCCAAGTCGGTGGGCTTTTACATCAAAATCGCCAATCAGTTAACATTGTGTCCCAGCCAATTGAGCAATATTAATGTTGAGCACAACAAACAAGTCAAAGTAATGCATATCAGCACCGATAACAAATGGCAACACTTAGCATTAGACACAGATGTCGCCTAAGTGGATCTGCTAGGCCTTATGCAGCACGCAACACTGACATATTAATCGCTGACAAAAGAGACTATATGGTCTCTTTTTTATTGGTAGAAAAGAAACTCTTTAGCCTTAAAAAAGTTTATAACCCTTAAAAAGTCCCTCTTTAATCCTCTCCTACTAGGATCTTTTTTAGACAAATTGATCTAGCTCAAAGATATTGTAACTTGTGTTAATTTAATGTTGCCTTACAACTATAAACAGGCAAACTGGAACTAGCTAAAAACAATAAATAAACCTTTTAGGCTAGCAAGTTAACACGCTGTTTGGCGGTTAGTATTTAGCAATCAAAGGAGAAGGAATGACAGGGTTAGTTAAGCTTTTACAATCCATGCTCGGCAGTTTTAAAGATCTTATTCCCATCATAGTCGTGGTGAGTTTCTTTGAAATATTTATCCTCCAACAAGCACCCGATAACTTATTTTCCATTCTTGTAGGCTTAGTATTTATTGTTCTTGGGCTAACCTTTTTTGTCTTTGGTTTAGAAATGGGCTTATTCCCCATTGGTGAATCATTGGCACACGCACTCGCCCGTAAAGGCAGTACCTTCTGGCTGGTGACCTTCTCCTTTTCATTAGGTTTTGGCACCACCTTAGCAGAACCCGCCTTAACCGCTGTCGCCGCTGAAGCAGCCCAAGTTGCAGCAGATGGTGGCGCCATCAAGGCCACTGAGGCTGCCATGGACAGCTATGCGATGGGACTGAGATTAACCGTAGCGGTGTCAGTAGGTTTAGCGATTTTATTAGGGGTTATTCGCATTGTAAAAGGCTGGCCAATTCATTATTTGATCATTGGCGGCTACATCATAGTGATGGTGCTCACCAGCTTTGCCCCTGAGAATATTATTGGTATCGCCTATGACTCTGGTGGCGTCACCACGTCAACCATTACTGTACCGCTGGTAACGGCTCTCGGCGTTGGCTTAGCCACTGTGATTAAAGGACGTAATCCCATGCTTGATGGCTTTGGGCTGATTGCCTTTGCCAGTTTAACCCCAGTTATTTTTGTACTGCTTTACGGGATGATCCTGTAATGACATTCCGCAACAGCCCTGTTTTAGCTGACGTTGTAATAAATCAAAGCTGCGCCTACAAGGAGTATTATGGAGTGGATTAACCAGCTATTGGCAACCTTACTGCTTACCATGCGTGATGTGGTGCCAATTGCGACAATTTTATTTGGCTTTCAACTGGGTGTACTCAAGCGTCCCATTGCCAATTGGAAAACCGTGGTCTTAGGTTTTGTGTATGTGATCTTAGGCTTAAGCTTTTTCCTGGTCGGCTTAGAGTTAGCGCTATTTCCCATTGGTGAAAACTTAGCGGATCAACTCACCTCCCCCAGTATTTTGCACCCTGATGGCTCCGCTGGACCGTTCATTTGGCAAGATTACCTGTGGGTTTATGTGTTTGCAGCTGCCATTGGCTTTAGTACCACCATTGCTGAGCCGTCATTAATTGCGGTGGCGATAAAAGCCAATGAAGTCTCTGGTGGCACCATTAGTATTCAAGGCTTGAGAATTTCTGTGGCCATTGGGGTCGCTTTTGGGATCTCACTAGGTTGTTTTCGTATTGTGGTTGGTGATCCGATTCACTACTACATCATGGCTGGCTATGTGGTAGTTGTAATTCAAACATTTTTCGCGCCGAAATCGATTATTCCTTTAGCTTATGATTCCGGCGGCGTCACCACTTCTACCGTGACTGTGCCCCTCGTGGCCGCACTCGGTTTAGGGCTTGCATCTAATGTTGAAGGCCGCAATCCCCTTATTGATGGTTTTGGCTTAATTGCCTTTGCTAGCTTATTTCCAATCATTGCCGTCATGAGCTACGCCCAAATCGTAGCCTTTGTTGACCAACGAAAATCCGCCAAGGAGTAACCCATGCGATTTAAATTAATTGTCGCTTTTGTTGATGATATTAGTACTGAAGCGGTACTGGATGCCGCCAGAGAAGCTGGTGCCACAGGTGCCACTGTAATTAACCATGCTCGCGGTGAAGGACTAACTAAAAAGAAAACCTTCATGGGGCTAGGCTTAGATGTACAACGGGACGTCATTTTATGGCTAGTTGAAGAGCATATGAGCCGACATATTTTAGAAACGATCTGTGAGGTGGGCGGCTTTAATACTCACCCAGGTCAAGGAATAGCAATTCAAATTGATGTTGAAGATGCCGTTGGTGTTGCTCACCAAGTTGCAAAACTCACTGATGATATAAAGGATCAAATATGAAACCATCAACGCCAATAAAAAACCGTGATATTTTGATGAATGATTACGCCATGATTGATGGCCTACTTACCGTCAGTGAAGCCATTAATATTGCGATGGCAAAAAACGTCACTATTTTAGTGATTAACAAACGCCATGAGCATGATGAATACGGCATATTGTTACTCAGTGATATTGCCAGAAAAGTATTAGCCACTGATAAGTCACCAGAGCGGGTTAATGTTTATGAAATCATGATAAAGCCTGTGATGTCAGTATGCCCAGATATGGATATTCGCTATACCGCCCGCTTATTTGATCAATTCCAGATCAACAAAGCTCCTGTCATTGAACAAGGCAATATTATTGGCTTTGTCACCTATAACAATATTGTCTTAAAAGGCATGGTTAACAATGCCAGTTGATCACTCAAGATCGTGACTCGTCACCTCTAAATAGCTATCGCAGCCAATAAAAAACCCAGCAAAAATGCTGGGTTCCTCATAATAATTCGTAAAATACGTGTTTAATTTAACACTTTTACATTTAACGTGATCTAGAACGGGATATCATCATCCCAATCACCGCCTAAATCAGGTGTAGTATTTTGTGGCTGTGGCGTTGGCGCTGGGCGCTGTGCTGGAGCTGGTTGTTGAAAACCACCTTGCTGCTGCGCAGGAGCAGCTTGCTGATATCCACCTTGTGCAGGTTGGTGAGCTGGCGCTTGTTGGAAGCCACCTTGTGCTTGTTGGGCAGGCTGCTGAGCTGGCGCTTGAGGCTTAGGCGTGTAAGCAGGCTTTTGCGCTTGAGCTGGTTGTTGGAAACCACCTTGAGCTTGTTGCTGCTGACCATAACCACCTTGAGCTTGCTGAGGAGCACTTTGTTGCGGCGCGTTACCGTAACCTTGGTTCATGCCACCTTGCTGACCACCACCTTGACCGCGGCTATCAAGCATTTGCATTTCCATCGCATTGATTTCAGTTTTATAGCGATCTTGACCTGTAGTCTGATCTTGCCATTTACTGGTTTGCAATTTGCCTTCTAAATAAACTTTAGAACCTTTCTTTAGGTATTCGCCAGCAACTTCAGCTAAACGACGGTACATGACGATATTGTGCCACTCGGTGCGCTCTTGCTGCTGACCCTGTTGGTCTTTCCAAGTTTCACTTGTAGCTACAGTAAAGTTGGCTACGGCATTACCGTTTGGCATGTAACGAACTTCAGGATCTTTACCTAAATTACCAACCAATATTACTTTATTTACACCACGACTGGCCATCGAAAATCTCCTGCGATTTTATCTATTATCTAATCTAAATTACAAAACTGAGCGATCAAAACGATCTAATTGACAGAGCCTAACACAGCTCGCGCTTCACTCAAATCGAATTGATCATCAACTTTCAAATAAGCTGCTCTCTCTTCCATGACGACAATGGCTTCTGCTACCCCAGATAGCAGTGATAGCTGGGTTGCCATGTCTTTCGCCTGATTTCTATCTTTAACTTGTGCCTCAAGGGTATAGCTTTTTAGCAGTACGGGTTTTTCCATGCCGATGGTTAATAATAACCAAATAAACATCAGTCCAAGTGCCACATAAAATACCCCTGCAGCGCCAACCAGCTGATAAGCTCCGCCACCTAGCATACCGCCACAAAATGCCCCTAAAAATTGGCTAGTGGAATAAACGCCCATAGCTGAGCCTTTATCGCCCACCGGACAAAATTTAGCAATTAAACTAGGCAGTGACGCCTCAAGATAATTAAAACCAGTGAAAAATAACACCACAGCGGCACTTAATACCCAGAGGTTATCAGCATAAGATCCCATAGCTGCCAATGCCAGCATCATGATCATTAGTGATATTTGGAACATGGTTTTAGTGTTGTTACGTTTAACACCAATAATAATTAACGGCACCATTAAGAAAAACGCGCCGATAAAGGCAGGGAAATACAGCATCCAGTGTTTTTCTTTTACTAAACCTGCATCCACTAAATCTAATGGCAAGGCCACAAATACGGCGGTAAGCACTAAATGCAAAATAAAAATCCCTGCATCGAGTCTGAACAGTTGCGGGTCCATTAACATACGCTTTAATTTAGTGGGCGTAGCAACAGTATCGCCTTTGGGCGCTTGTGAGACTGGGTTAGGTACCAACACCTGCACAATGATCATGCCCACTACCGCTAAGATAGCGGTTAAAAAGAATAGCCCTTCTAAACCTGCATATTGGGCCACTATCGGCCCTGCAAGCAATGACAATGCAAACGAGAAACCAATACACATGCCAATAATAGCCATCACTTTAGTGCGTTGCTCATCGCGGGTTAAATCGGCGGCCAGCGCTAACACTGCAGCGGCAATAGCACCCATCCCTTGAATGGCTCGGCCAAGCACAACCCCATAAATATGATCTGACATTGCAGCAACCACGCTACCTATAGCAAACACCACCAGCCCAGCCAAAATAATCGGCTTACGGCCATATTTATCTGACAACATGCCCATGGGAATTTGTAACACCGCTTGGGTCAAGCCATAAGCACCGATAGCGATACCCACCCATAGAGGTGAAAAACCCTCTAAATGTTGGCCGTAAAGCGCGAATACGGGCATGATCATGAATAAGCCCATCATTCGTAAACCAAACACGCTGGCTAACGAAAACGCGACTTTCTTCTCAATGCCTGATAATCCATTGTTGGCCATTCAGTTGCCCTTAAATTGTGTATCTATAGAAAAATGCGAGTTGCGCATATTATCACAGCGTTCTAATTTAGCTCAAAAGGAATAATGAACCAACAGGCAACTGTTTGTCGTATTTGTTAATAAGGTTAAACAAACAGGTTATAATGTGTTTTATATCCCAGTCGTTTTTTTATGGTTTCAGCCGCTATTAGTCTGGCTCCCTGGGTACATTTAGTGTCACCAACACTGTATAAAACACTGTATAAGCTAGTTAATTAACGATACACTAACGGCTATTTACTAAGCTAACTCAAATTTTGCTACTTTGACAAGGTAGCTAAAACAACCTCTAGAGTGATGAATGGATACCATTGAAATTCGCGGTGCACGAACCCACAATCTTAAAAACTTTGATTTAACCATCCCCCGAGACAAACTTATTGTCATCACAGGTTTATCTGGCTCAGGTAAGTCATCGTTAGCCTTTGATACCTTATATGCCGAAGGCCAGCGCCGTTATGTTGAGTCACTATCAGCCTATGCGCGCCAGTTTTTAAGTTTGATGGAAAAGCCTGATGTGGATCATATCGAAGGCTTAAGTCCTGCAATTTCAATTGAGCAAAAATCCACATCCCATAATCCACGCTCAACCGTGGGTACCATCACTGAGATTTATGATTATCTTAGACTGCTGTTTGCCCGTGTTGGTGAGCCGCGCTGCCCAACCCACGGCCAAGCATTAACCGCGCAAACGGTCAGCCAAATGGTAGATAAAGTATTGGAACTGCCTGAAGGCAGTCGCCAAATGCTATTAGCTCCCGTGGTCAAAGCCCGTAAAGGTGAACATGTAAAATTACTCGAAAGTTTGGCTGCTCAAGGTTATGTGCGCGCCAGAATTGACGGTGAGGTTTGTGATTTATCCGATCCGCCAACCCTTGAGCTACATGTTAAACACACCATTGAAGTGGTGGTTGATCGCTTTAAAGTGCGTGATGATTTAAAGCAGCGCTTAGCAGAGTCTTTTGAAACGACGTTAGAGTTATCAGGCGGTATTGCTATTATTGCCGACATGGCCGGAGAAGCAGACGAGTTGATGTTCTCGGCTAACTTTGCCTGTCCATATTGTGGCTACTCCATGGCAGAGCTTGAGCCACGTATTTTCTCATTCAATAATCCCGCTGGCGCTTGTCAAACCTGTGATGGTTTAGGTGTGCAGCAGTACTTTGATGCAGAAAGAGTGATTGCCAATAGCGAGCTGTCATTAGCAGGCGGGGCGATTAGAGGCTGGGATAAACGTAATTTCTATTACTTTCAAATGCTCAGCTCCTTAGCTGAACATTATAAATTTGATGTCGAAACCCCCTTTGAGCAGTTAAGCGCTAAAGTACAAAAAATTATTCTATCTGGCTCAGGTAAGCAAAACATTGCCTTTAAGTACATTAACGATCGTGGTGATGTGGTTATTCGTAATCATCCATTTGAGGGGATCCTCAATAATATGGATCGCCGCTACCGCGAAACTGAAAGTAATTCGGTACGTGAAGAGCTATCAAAGTTTATTAATACCCAATCCTGTAAAAGCTGTGACGGCTCGCGTTTGCGTGAAGAAGCCCGTAACGTATTTATTGGCGAGTTAAACTTACCGCAGCTGACTCAGTGGTCCATCGGTGAAGCCATGAGCTATTTCACTGAGATTAAATTCGAAGGGCAAAAAGCGCAGATCGCTGAAAAAATTCTTAAAGAAGTTGGCGATCGTTTAGGCTTCTTGGTCAATGTCGGTCTTAACTACCTAAGCTTAGACCGCTCAGCAGATACTTTATCAGGGGGTGAAGCCCAGCGTATTCGCTTAGCCAGTCAAATTGGTGCCGGCCTTGTGGGCGTAATGTACGTGCTGGATGAACCTTCAATTGGCTTGCATCAGCGCGATAACGAACGTTTACTGCAAACGCTAATACACCTGCGTGATCTCGGTAATACCGTGATTGTGGTTGAGCATGATGAAGACGCAATTCGCATGGCTGATCATGTGATTGATATTGGCCCCGGCGCAGGCGTTCACGGCGGCGAAATCATTTGCTCTGGGCCTCTGCAGGCCATTCTCGACTGTAAAGAGTCTGTCACTGGCCAATATATTTCTGGCACCAAGCAAATCCACATTAGTGATAAACGCACCCCAATGGATCCGAAAAAAGTCATTGAGCTATGCGGCGCCACTGGTAATAACCTTAAAAATGTCGACTTAACCATTCCTATTGGTTTATTTACCTGTATTACTGGGGTATCAGGTTCGGGTAAATCAACCTTAATTAACGACACCTTTTATAAAATTGCCCACAGAATGCTAAACGGCGCTACCATTGATGAGCCAGCAGCCCATAAAAGCATTACCGGCATGGAGCAATGCGATAAGGTGGTTGATATTGATCAAAGCCCAATCGGGCGAACACCGCGTTCAAATCCTGCTACTTACACCGGCATATTTACCCCTATTCGTGAATTATTTGCTGCAACTCAAGAGTCTCGAAGCCGCGGTTACTTACCGGGTCGCTTCTCTTTTAACGTTAAAGGTGGCCGCTGTGAAGCCTGTCAGGGTGATGGCTTAATAAAGGTTGAGATGCACTTTTTACCAGATGTGTATGTGCCTTGTGATTCCTGTAAAGGTAAACGCTATAACCGCGAAACCTTAGATGTTAAATACAAGGGCAAAAATATTCACGAAGTGCTGCAAATGACCATTGAAGAAGCGCGTGTTTTCTTTGATCCAATCCCTGCGATCGCAAGAAAACTGCAAACCTTAGTGGATGTAGGCTTGGCGTATATTTGTTTAGGTCAAAGTGCGACAACACTGTCCGGTGGTGAAGCTCAACGAGTGAAGTTAGCAAAAGAGTTATCCAAACGTGATACCGGCAAAACCTTATACATTCTTGATGAGCCCACTACAGGCTTGCACTTTGCTGATATTCAGCTGCTACTAGATGTACTGCATCGCTTAAAAGCCAAAGGCAACACCATAGTGGTCATTGAGCATAATCTTGATGTGATTAAAACGGCAGATTGGCTAGTGGATCTAGGCCCTGAAGGCGGCTCCGGCGGCGGCACTATTTTGGCAAGCGGAACCCCTGAAGAGGTGGCAAAACATAAAACCTCCCATACTGCACGCTTTTTAAAGCCGCTATTGACCAAGAAGGCTGCGGCCCCAAAAGGTGTCGCTAATAAAGGTGTCACCAATAAAAGTAGCGTGAAGAAAACTCCAGCAAAGAAGGCCACTAAAGCCAAATAGCGATTACACTGTTAGTAATTGCACAGAATACACCTGCTGCGGTATGCGCACCATTGAGTTAGTTTACTCATCAAGCCAGAGGGATATAAATGGAATTTTACCAAAATACTCTGGCTTATTTATCCTCGGTATTAGCATCATTTTTGCAAAAATATCATGTTCAAAAACCACCCTGTTTCACTGTGTCGATTAGATTGACGCCAGTGGCATTGTGTTTTTTGCTAAGCGGCTGCGCTTCGCAAAACTGTGGAAATGACACTTCCAGTCAATGGGCTGATAAAAATCAACTCATCGAAGATATTCGCATATTAACCAGTGATGATTTGGCTGGCCGTAAAACCAATACCATAGGTGCAGAAAAAACCCGCCAATACCTAAGTGCGCGCTTTATTGAACTGGGGTTATCACCTTGGCAAAAAGAATTTATGCTGCCATTTGTTTATCGGCAAAACTTTGCTGATAAACAGGGTATTAACCTCATTGCCACGATTAAATCAAAGCAAGCATCCCAGCGCTGGCGCATTATTACCGCCCACTATGACCATTTAGGCAGTCGTGGCAGTAAAGTCTTTGCTGGGGCTGATGATAATGCTTCAGGCATTGCTGCAATGTTAGCGATTGCAAAGCAATGGCAGCAAGATGGCGATCCGGCGGTTAACTTAATGCTAGTTGCCACCGATGCTGAAGAGCCGGGGTTATTTGGCTCATACGCGCTAGTTCAGCAACTGTTAACACTGCCAGATATGCAGCTAGAAATGTCGCTAAACTTAGACATGATTGGCCACCCTTCTAGACCCAAAGCCATTTATATTGAAGGGGAGCAAAATGTATCTCAATTTAAGCAGATAAAACACCAGCTCCAAGACTATAATAATCTATGTGTGAGACAGAGTCGTTCAAGGCTAAATGATGGCAGTATGCTCAAAATTAATTGGCTGCGAGCATCAGATCATTACCCGTTCCACAAAGCTGGTATTCCTTGGCTCTATTTAGGCGTGCCAACCCATAAGCAATATCACACTGTTGAAGACACCTTAGATACTATCGATATTAACTTTTTAGCAGCAGTCACTGAAACGGCATTCACGCTACTTAAACTGGATAAACAGCGCATCATTGTAAAGCGCTAGAAATTGAGCACTAAGGCGATTACTGCAACTGCATTTGCGAAAAGGCTGTTTATCCGCTATAAAAAAATGGATTAAATGAATCACGGCCATAAAATAACCGTTTCTGATTTAATTACGTCAAAAGTTACTTAGTTAATCGCTCAGTAAGCGCTACAATAATCAGGCCAATTTTAGTTATTTGTTAAAATTAGATAGTCAACGAGGCCAAAGCTTGCTATAATATCGCCCCTTTGACGCGGGAAATCGACACGGGGTTGATTTTCTGTCTGTGAAACTCTAGTACGAATGCCAATAACTTCGTACGCATCCACAAGGCTACAACTCAATGTCATCCGATGAAAGAACTTTCCGCGAACTTGGTTTATCCGAGAATTTGCTTCGTGCCCTTGACGATCTAGGTTACGAAAAACCAACTCCAATTCAGTCTGCTAGTATCGATCCTTTAATGGAAGGTAAAGATATTTTAGGCCAAGCTCAAACAGGTACAGGTAAAACAGGTGCTTTCGCACTGCCTTTACTAAGTAATGTTGACCAAAAGCTGAATGCTCCTCAAATCCTAGTGCTTGCACCAACACGTGAACTTGCTGTTCAGGTTGCTGAAGCATTTGGTAGCTACGCTAAACACATGAAAGGCTTCCATGTACTACCTATTTATGGTGGTCAAAGCATGCATCAACAATTAAGTGCGCTACGTCGTGGCCCACAAGTTGTTGTTGGTACGCCAGGTCGTGTAATGGACCACATGCGTCGTGGCACTCTTAAACTTGATGCACTACAAGCACTTGTTCTTGATGAAGCTGATGAAATGCTAAAAATGGGCTTCATCGATGATATCGAATGGGTTCTTGAGCACAAACCAAAAGACAGTCAACTTGCCCTTTTCTCTGCGACTATGCCAGAGCAAATCAAGCGCGTTGCGAACAAGCACTTAAACAACCCTGTTCACATTAGTATTGCTGCTAGCCATACTACTGTTGAGTCAATTGATCAGCGTTATGTTCAAGTATCACAACACAACAAACTTGAAGCGTTAGTACGTGTTTTAGAAGTTGAAAATACTGAAGGTATTATCATCTTCGTACGTACCCGTAACAGCTGTGTTGAACTTGCTGAAAAACTTGAAGCGCGTGGCTATGCATCTTCACCATTACACGGTGATATGAACCAACAAGCTCGTGAACGTGCTGTTGACCAACTTAAACGCGGCAAGTTAGACATCCTAATTGCTACTGACGTTGCGGCCCGTGGTCTTGACGTTGAACGTATTGGTCACGTAGTTAACTACGATATCCCATATGATTCAGAAGCTTATGTACACCGTATTGGCCGTACAGGTCGTGCTGGTCGTACAGGTATGGCAATTCTTTTCGTTACCAACCGTGAAATGCGTATGCTTCGCACTATCGAACGTGCAACGAACAGCCGTATCTCGCCAATGAAAGTACCTAGCCCTGAAACTGTTGCTGAGCGTCGTTTATCACGCTTAGGTGAGCAAATCCAAGAAACCGTTAACGGTGACTTAGATTTCATGAAAAATGCAGTGGCTCAGTTATGTCAGCAGCTTGAAATTGACACTGACTTACTCGCAGCAGCATTACTTCAACAAGTACAGGCTGAGCGTCCATTACAACTTCCTGCGATTCAAGAGCGTCAACGTGATTCACGTGACCGTGATGATCGTGGTCCTCGCGACGCTGGTCGTGAGCGTCCTCGTCGTGATTCACGCGGCAGCCGTCCATTGCCAACAAGCTTTGGTAGCGCTGAAGGCCTGAAAGATAAGCCTGATGTTAAAATGTGCCGTTACGTAATCGATGTAGGTCGTGATAACGGTGTTGGTGTAGGTAATATCGTTGGCGCCATCGCTAACGAAGCAAACATTGACAGCCAGTTCATTGGTCAAATTCAATTATTTGATCAAGTTACTTCAATTGACTTGCCAGACGGCATGCCAAAAGATGTACTAGGCCACTTAAGAAAAGTACGTGTTTGTGGTAAAGCATTAAACATTCGTGAAGCGAGTGATGCCTCTTTCCCAGCTGAAGCACCACGTCGTCCACGTAGTGACCGTCCTCGTAGCGACCGCCCTCGTGGTGATCGTCCACGTAGTGACCGCCCTCGTAGCGACCGTCCACGTAAGCCACGTGACAGCGAGTAAATACTTGCAGTCCAACTAACGTTGGTTTAACGCATAAAAATGGAGCCTTGTGGCTCCATTTTTTATGGCTGAAATAAAACTCATCCTACAAGCACTAATAACGCTAAAGTTATTGCGATAAACGCTTTGGTCTTAAACGCTTTCGCCTTCGACATGGGCTTGCCGCTTTTGCTTGTTGCCCACATACAAGGGCCATAGTTGCATGGTAAACACAGCGCCAACAATCAATACAATCCCCAGCAGCGACCACAGATCAATCACATCAACCTTAAACACCTCAGGCCACCAGCCTAAATACACCACTAAAGCGTTAACGCTAAAACTGAGCACTGGCGTCAGCGCGAGCATGGCACTCACTTGCGCCGTGGGCCAGTACTTCATCGCCTGACCAAAACAGCCATAAGCAATTAAGGTATTGATGGCACAAAAACCGACGATCAACCAATGGCTGCTATCCATAAGCCCAAAGTGACTAAACTCGCTAAAAGGCGCCATCACAAGGATCCCTAAGCCATAGATACATAGCAACACATTATTGGGTGTTAGCTTAGTAAACAATGACTTTTGCAGTAAGGCATAACTCGTCCACGACAACACTGAAAACTGCACAATCAGCACCCCAAATAGAATTTGACTGCTATTTTCTGCCGACACATCAAGGCTTGGGTGAAAGAACAGCAACACCCCTAATGCCAGAGCTGCAAAACAGCTTAGCTGCACCGCCGTGAGCCGCTCTTTAAAAAACAGTGCGCCACCAAAGGCTAAAAAGAACGGTGCAGTTTGAAAGTTAAGTTGCGCAGTACCTGGTGATAAGTAATCCAGTGAATACACAAAAGAGGTGTAATTGAGCATCAGTAAAATACCTGCAGCAGCAAGCTTTAGCCAATCACCCCCCTGCAGTTGACTAAATTGCTTCAAATTACCAAAGCGCCATAGCAGAATAAAGGTCACCACAAAGGCCACTAAAAACCTAAACCAAGTTAACGTAACCGGATCAATAAACCCTCCGGATAACTTAAGCGCTATGGGTAATATCCCCCAAAACACAACGGCAACGCTGACAAACATAAGACCTAAACGGGTATGGCTCACAAGATATTCGCTCTTTAATGGTAAAGCTGCAGAAAATTCATTCTAAAGAGCTATGCCAATAAAGCCAATGGCGAATAGCGAGTTTAATTTGCCTCAGTATTCGCTATACAGGATTAAGAGTTTAGCCGCCTGATAAGCATGGAAATCTGCCTTAATACAGGTAAAATAGCCGCCATAAAAATACCTAACTATCCTTATCAATAAAGGATATCTCCCTACACTCAATTTCTTAAGGAATACTGGCCATGAGTCTTGCTGATTCAGTTCTCGCTATCAATAACGATTTGCCGATCCGAACCGATAAGCCAGTACACAGCGGTAAAGTTCGCAGTGTATATTGGTTAACTGAGGCTGATAGCCGCCGCTTAATTGCCGATAAAGGCTATAACGTGCCAGCTGATACCCCATTAGCGATAATGGTGATCAGCGATCGCATTTCAGCATTTGATTGTATTTTTCATGGTGAAGGTAATTTACAGGGCATTCCAGGTAAAGGGGCGGCACTTAACGCTATCTCTAATCATTGGTTTAAGTTGTTTGCTGAAAATGGTTTAGCCGATAGCCATATTCTTGATATCCCACACCCATTTGTATGGATTGTGCAAAAAGCGCGTCCAATTAAAGTTGAAGCGATTTGTCGTCAATACATTACCGGTTCAATGTGGCGCGCTTATGCCAAAGGCGAACGCGTATTTTGCGGTATCACACTGCCTGAAGGGTTAACCAAAGATCAAAAACTACCAGAGTTATTGATAACCCCTTCAACCAAAGGCATTTTAACCGGTATTCCAGGTGTGCCTGAGCAAGATGATGTCAACATTAGCCGCGCCGATATTGAAGCCAACTACCAAGCCTTTGGCTTTGAAAAACCAGCCGATATCGACTTATATGAAGTATTATTAAAGCAAGGCTTTAAGGTCATCTCAGATGCGCTAGCCACCCACGACCAAATGTTTGTCGATACTAAATTTGAATTTGGCTACGTCAATGACAAAGACGGTAACTCCAAACTGATTTACATGGATGAAGTGGGCACACCAGACTCGTCACGTATTTGGGATGGCGCAGCGTATCGTGATAGCAAGATTGTTGAAAACTCCAAAGAAGGCTTTCGTCAATTTCTGCTCAATCATTTTGACGATGCCGATATTCTGCTTAACAAAGATAGAATGCCTGAGCGTGAAGCCCTCGCCCGTGATAACGACTTACCATTAGATGCGATGATGAATGTCTCTCGCACATACACTGGCGTGGCAGAAAAGGTAACCGGCACTAGCATCTCGCTACCTGACAACCCAAAAGCGGATATTATTAACGTTTTAGCCGAGCAATATGACTTAATCGACTAATCCTAAATCCACACATAAAACGAAAAAGGCGCTTAATGCGCCTTTTTACTATCTACTGATTAACCACAACATTTTGGTTAACGCCATTGTCTAGAAATACTTAATCCAGCCCTGTTTACTTTGATGCTTGTACTGACTAAACCACTTAGTTGGAAAGTACAACAGCAGCGCCAATATCACCGTCACCGCCCACACCCAGCTTATATCGGTAAAGCCATATAAATCGCCATAGTTAGGCCCAATGACATTAACGGCAAAGCGGTACATAAACAGTAATAAATATAAGTGCACAATATAGAAAAACATTGGCGCTGATCCAAAGGTTGATAACACTTTACCATAGCGCGGGTTCAGCTTTTCAAGCGTCCGTAAACACAATAATGTGCCGCCAAGAGTCACCAGTAAAAAGTCCAATGAAGGTGGATATTTGGTTAAGTTAAATACCGACTTTAATGTCATTACTAGGGTTTCACCTTGCTGCCAATCAAGTGTTTCGCCGTAAATATTAAAACCGCGTAAGACTGCAAAAATCGCAAAGCAGCTTAAGCCAAGCCCAATGAGCAGGTTATGACGTTTGTTATCATCAAAGCTTGCACTGTAAATCGGTGCTATCACATAGCCTAACAAAATCACCCCAATCCAAGGTAGTACCGGATAACTGGCTCTAATGCCGATAAAGTCATTGGTTAAGATATTGCCGCGGTCATGCAATATGGCCCATAACGTATAACCCCACTCCCCTGGCGAGAAGCTAATGGGCGTAAGCATGTTATGACCAAATACGATCACTAAGCCAATAAGCCCAAGCCAAAATCTTGGTAAGCCGATTAATAACGCTAGCGCCAACATACTGATGCCAATTGCCCACATGACTTGCAGCCAAATCATCTCGTAATTGCCCATCCACTGAAACGTAATCACTGTGCACTCTAATGCGATAATAAACAGGCCACGCTTGATTAAAAATGACCTTGCGGAGCGCTGTGGGCCAAATTGCGGATGGCTATATAACCACGCTGATACTCCGGTTAAAAACACAAAAGTAGGCGCACAAAAATGCGCAGCAAATCGGCTTATAAATAATCCGGTACTGGTGCTATCCAGTGTCATCGGATCGGTGACTTGCTCATGAAAGAAAAACCGCTCTCTAACATGATCCAGCAGCATGATAAGCATTACAATGCCGCGCATAATATCGATACTATCAATTCGCTTTTTTAACATTGGAGCGGTTACGGTATTCAACTTTTCGACTCTCTTTAACACTCAAAAAACACAGCCATTAAATGGTGCAATTACTAGCACAACACTATAACAGGCGTTTTTTTTATCACGGTGATTTAAAGTAAATTGCCTGTAAAGCAAGCACAAAGCGCAATAAAATACGCTCAAAAAATTTACAAACCACCACCGATTTTAAATGATAATAATTTCTATTAAATAATACATCGATTAGGCTTTAGGGCGAAAACCTAAAGCAGACAAGAGCAATAAGCCTAAGTAACCTAAGCTACCGCCATCATCTTTGGCTGTCATTATAACATCTGCATCTTTAGTATCCTGTACTTCGGGATATGCCAGGGCGATGATCACCGGATCGTGATCTGATGATGAATAGCCATTGTCAGACTTAACTAAATCGCCGGTGTATTTGCTACTGTATTCAAACAAGCTCGATTCAACCGCATTGATATGCCAGTCTTCAATCGCCACTACCCGAGCCGCTAAGCTTGTATTACCTAAAGCATGGTCTAAATTACCTAACTCACCACCATAACTGTACGAGTATGTAGCAGGCCCATGTGCTTGGGTGTTTAAGTTGATTAGCCCATAGCCCTTATCAATCACACGTCCTTGTGCATCATGCTCTGCGCCATTTAAGCTGGTGTGTGAGGCGATTTTTATCACATGTTCAGTTAGGCTGGCATCATAGTCAGTGAGTACTGCTAACGGATCTTCTTTGCCATAGGCATTTAAATCGCCAATCACCAGCACATCACCGTCTAAGCCGGTTACCGACTCACCGATCACTTTAGCAGCAGAAACGCGAAAGGCATTACACTTGCCCTGTAAATCTACAGGCTCTGAATCTTCATTAAAGCTTAACCAATCTTCTAAACAGCCTGAGCCTTTAGATTTAAAATGATTAACCACAATCGTCAGCTTGTTACCATTAATGCTAAAGCTTTGCATTAGGCTGTGGCGCTGATATTTATGGTAGGCGGGATTTGTTTCTGTTACGCCCTCATTGATACGGGTTAGCGCTCCTTCTGCCACGTGTTGCTCAGGGGTCGCGATTATTTGAGCTGCGTCAGCTAAAGCAACAACGGCGGGTCGATATAATATGCCAACTGCGATAGCATCAGTGCCGATGAAACCGTCATTGTCAGTGACTTTAACAAATTGATAAGCCTGCTCAGGTGCCAGCTTGGCATTAAGGGCATCAACTAGATTTTGAATGGCACTTAACTTACCAAAGCCATTATTTTCAACTTCCATTAAGCCAATAATATCGGCATTCATCGCCGCCATCGCATTCACGATTTTTGTGCGCTGCAGCAGCATTTCAGACTCAAGCTTTGCCCCGCGATTGTGGCCTAATGGGTTTTTATCACCGCCAAACTCACTATTAAAGAAGTTCAGTACATTAAAACTTGCTACCCGTAAGTCACCTTGGGCCGCAATGGCTGGCGCTACGGTGCGATCATGATGGCGAATAAAATCACTGGCACTAATGTCATTGGTTGGCATAAAGCGATATTGCTCATAACTATAGCCAATCACACCTTCAATATTGGTCAACTGATCGCCAACCCGAATATAGCCGTTATCGGCATTAAAGCTTGGGAAATACGGCACCTCGCCATGTTCAGCTTTATAGTCTGACTCAACCACCAGCTGGTTGGCGATATTGGCGCGATTCAATGCTATCGCCTCTGCTGATAATGGTGCATAAACCTGCGTGGCTTTCATCAGTGGCGCTTTATGTGATAACACCATGTTGTTGCGATATGAGTCATAATCTAGGCTAAATGAACGGGTAACTTTCATGTCACTTGCAGTGTCTAATAGCACTTTCATGCCTTCAACACGCTCCAGCGCTTCGGCAAGTGATTGACCATCAGCAATATGTAACGGGGTCGCGGGCAACTCACCAACATAGTTACCTAAGTGAAATTGTTGCTGCTGTGCAATATTGATTTGGGTAAAGCCTGCATATTCTTGTACTTTACCAGTGACGCAAATCTGCATCCCCGGGACAATTTCTGCTGGCGCAGTGTCTCCCCAATGGACAAAAATACCATCAGATGTCAAAGGCGAGCCGTCACCTTGGGGATCTTGAATAAAAAAACCTTTATATAATCTTTCTGCCCGCGCAGTAACCACACCTTTAGTGGTCACTTCATGAATGGATTCATCCGCGCCTGCAGCGATAAATGGACTCATCTCACCAGCGCCTTGGATCTCATAGATAGGAACAGTGGTTTTGCCTTCACATGAAAACTCATTCGCTGTCACGTCTTGTGTCGTTAAGGCTTTGGCCTGTGCCTGCATACTCATAACCAATGTGATGGCTAACGATATTGCAGATAACTTGCTTACTCTCATTTAACACTCCAAATTATTATTCTTATGCTTATTGAAGCCATATTACAACGGACTATTTAATCGCTAATTGGTTAAATTACAATCTTAAAATGGCATTGTGCACACAGCTATTTATTCGCATTCATTTCGCTGAGTTTAATATCGAAAAAGGAGCCGAAGCTCCTCTTTAATCAATAGCTCAGCCACCTAAAATGAGTGCGACTTTGCTATTTTTAAACATTAGCAGTTAATATTTTGCTGCCGCATCTTCTTTTGGCAAACTGTTCTCAATAAACTCACGTAAGTCTTGATTTGATTGCTTTAAATCTTCGGCACGTAAATACATCATATGACCGCTGCGGTAGCCTTTAAAGCTAAGGCGTTGTTTCATTTTGCTGCTCGGATCTAATTGCCACATGCTATATTTGGCATCGAAGTAGTTCGTCGCGCCGTCATAGTAACCCGCTTGAAATAACACATTTAAATATGGGTTTTGCGCCATCGCCTGACGTAGGTTTTCACCGGTTTTATTTTCGGTGCGATCCCACGGGTGTACATCACCCAGCATGTAATATTTTACATCGGTTTTGTAATTTAGCTCTTCACGCATGTAAGCATTAATTGCAGGGGTAAAGGAGTGTAACCAAGACATAAGTTCAGCGTTAAAGTCTGGGCTATCACCGACATCTTGTTTATCTATGCCGATATAACGTGAGTCTAAACGGCCAATGGTTTGCCCACGCTCACGCAGTAACTCTTTCCAAAAGTATCGAGTTGACACATCAAGGTTTGATTTCAAAATAACATCAACACTGAGGCCTGAATACAGCGCCACTTTCTCTGCAATTTTTTGTTTATGATCTGGAGCGATAAAGCCGCCCATAGCTAGTGCAGGGATATATTCATTAATGGTAAAGGCTTCAACTTCAGGCAAAAAATCAGCAAGGTCGGCTTGTTGAAGTTCAGCAGTTAAGGCTTTGTGATACCAAGCCGCTGCTGCGAAATACGGTAAGCGGTTAGCTGATTTAACCGGGCCTTTGCGCTCAATACCCATGTCAGTCGGTGAGACTAAAATAACCCCATTCACATACATCCATTGGCGATTTTGTAACTCAAGTGCCAACCCAGCAACTCGGGTGGTGCCATAGCTTTCACCAATCAGATATTTAGGTGAGCGCCAGCGTTCAGTACGACTGACAAAGGTATTGACCCATTCAGCTAAATATTTGATGTCAGCGTTAACCCCAAAGAACATCTCTTGTTGCTCATCTTTGCTTGGCATTTCACCGTCTTTATTAGCTAATACCCTTGAATAGCCGGTATTGACCGGGTTTACATAAACAATGTCGGCAATATCTAAAATCGAGTATGGATTGGTTTTCACCCCATAAGGTTGTAGCGGGTAACCTTCATCATCAACATTAATTGCACGCGGGCCGGTATAACCAATATCCATCCACACAGAAGCTGAGCCTGGGCCACCGTTGAAAGAGATTAACAGCGGTCGTTTGGCGGTATCTTTTACATTATCTCTCTGATAATAGGTATAACTTAAAGTGGCAACCGCCTCGCCTTTTTTATTCCATACAGGCTGAGTGCCAACCGTTGCGGTATAGGAGAAGCTATTGCCGTTCACCTTGGTTTTATGGTTGGTCACCACTGTGCTATCCACTGCAATGTTACGGTCATAATCTGTTTTTTTACTCGCTACGGGCTCTTCAGCAATCGCGGCGGTGGAAACAGAGCAAAATAACAATGCGGCAAGAATGCCTGTTCGACTGGCGGTGTTCATAGCTTCTCTCTTATTATTAATGTTCTAGATTGAGGACTTAGGATTTACGATTTACGATTTACGATTTACGATTTACGATTTTACTTTGCTATACGTCATTCGGTTTAAGCTAAATTTTGCTTAGCTGCACCTCATTCGGTTTAAGCTAGGCTTTGCTTTATTGCACGTCATTCTGTTTAAGCAAAAAGAGCATAAATCTTATTATTGGAGCCTATTTAATTAACATATCAGCTAAAGTGCAACATTACAGTTGTGCCTTTTCGTTACAACCAAGGTAAGCAATTGTTTATTAAGCACTTTAACATCTATATAAATCGTAACTAAACGTACACCTTTATTTAACCGCGACACATGCTACCCTAAAAACAAAACCCCATAACAATGAATAAGATAATGTCACCCTCCACCCAGCCCACTACCGCTGATTTAGCCAAGCAATTAACCAATTAAATAACCACAGCTAAAGCCGCTGTGGCAAAGCAAACCTGGCACTTACTTATATCGAATGAAAGCCACTAATGAACAACAGGCTGTAGTTCATCAGTACTTATCACAATGGCGCCATTTACTCTCAATAGAGCAATGACATGACGCATGGAATATCGCTAAATTCGTTTGCTATGCCCATCAAGCAGTCTCATACGCCCAGATGATTAATCATTTGCCGCAGCAGCATATTCAAGACTTACAAACGGCCTTTAAAAATGCCTTTAAGCGATTGTTTAATATGGCGTTAACGGCAACTTGAACGACATAATTAATTGCTGTTAAAGCTCGCAGCGAGACTCAAATTTAAAAAAATGCCGATAATATTTATCGGCATTTTGATTGATTTACTGTTTTTATGACTCTCAATAACTAAAGCTGTACCAAGTTATACCCAAAAGAGCTGCTGCTATCTGGCATTAATACAAAGCTGTAATTACTTTCACCGTCAAAGCTAATAAAATCAGATTGATATAATAAGGTTTTAGTACCGTTATCTGACTCATAAACCACATTAACTTCATAATTATCATGGAGTAATACTAAGCTATCTTGATCGGTAAAATCCAAATCCGTGATGCTATATTCTGCCGACTCAATCGTCTCCGAGCTGCGAACAAAATACACGCTTAAATCATCATAATCCTGCGATAAATTCACGATATCAACGTTGTTTTCAAAGGCTCTTGGGCGCAAATCATGTTCAATGACCATGCCTTTAATTGTGTCATCTTGGTATAGCAATAAGGTACGGACATCATCTTGATTAAAGGTCACTAGTACATTGTCTAACAGTATTTCTGCAGTGGCTGAATCTGTGACACTGACGCCATAATCATTAAAACCGGTTTGTTGGTAATCGCTTACAGTAAAAGGAGCGATATCCAGTAAGTAATGCGACTCAGCTTTACTGATCACATCGACATCTAAACTACGTTGCTCTAGCCCGTTAAAGACCCGAAAATCTGCAGTAGCATCGATGTTAGTGTAAGACGTTGGCGTTGTGGTTGAATCGACACTGTCGATCACCACTTTTAAATCACCTGAACCAAAACTGTTTCTAATCATAAATTTATAAACAGTTTCTGTGGTTAAGCTCATACTGCTTGTGGTGTAGACCACATTATCTGTACCCTTGTCGGTGAGATAAACAATATAGTCATCAGTGTCGAGCATCAATTCTGAGGTGACCCCACGGTAATCGACACTACCAATCATAGTGGCATCGGCGTATGAGTCAGTGTCGAGGGAAATGTAAGCATCAAATGCCATTTCCTCTGCAGTAACATTGGCAACCAGCACCTGCATTTTACTGTATTCATTATCTTCATCGCTATTGAGGTCATCCATATCCGCGCGGTCATAAATAACCTTGAGTAGCTCCGGCGAGTGATAATCACCATAAAGGACAAATAAATGATTCTCTTCTTTATCTAGATCCATGTCCTCAGAATAAATACTGCTTGAATCACCATTTTCATCTGAACCATAGATCTCCATGGTGACACTACCAGTAGCGTAACTATAGCGGGGCATACTGTCGCTAAACGCCACCGAAGTGTATTCATACTCGTCCATCACCAATGATGTGGCTGTGCTGTTAGCCGACGCATTATAAAACTGGATATAAGCACTATCAGTTTCACTGTTATCATCACTATCAGAAGAATCACAGCCCATCAGAGTTAAGGAGCTCAGTCCCAACATCATTAATCCACACATTTTTTTATCAAACATAACAACTCCATTAACGATTTAACTACATATTAATGGATAGGACTAAGCTTGAGCGTAATCGATTGTCAAGAAGTGTAAAGCTCATAAAGACTATGTAAATTAGAGGGTTCCATTACTCTGACAAAAACAAAAAAACACCGACAAGTCGGTGTTTTAAAGGTTAAGACAGTAAACTTATTACTGCAGTGCAGCGCTTAGCTACCGGCTATTTTCATTTCACTCAGTAAGATACCGCCAGTGCGAATAGATGAACGTAAGTCTCTATCCTTAGCCACACCTTGAATGCCCATGAACATGTCTCTTAAATTGCCTGCAATGGTGATTTCTTCTACTGGGAACTGAATTTCACCGTTCTCAACATAAAATCCAGCAGCGCCGCGAGAGTAATCGCCTGTGACCATATTGACACCTTGGCCCATCACTTCTGTGACGATAAGACCTGTGCCCATGGCTTTTACTAATTCATCAAAGGTTTGGCCGCTATGACTTAAGGTCCAGTTATAAATGCCACCAGCATGACCTGTATTGACTAAATCTAACTTGCGCGCTGAATAACTGGTTAGCAGGTAAGTGGATAAATGGCCAGCATCGATAATATTACGCTGCTGGGTAGCCACACCTTCACTATCATAATTTGCACTGGCTAAAGCGCCAATAAGATGTGGGTTTTCCTCGATGTTAAACCATTCAGGAAACAGCTGCGTATTAATCGAATCTTGTAAAAAACTCGATTTACGGTACAGACTGCTACCACTTATCGCACCGATCAAATGACCCATTAAACCAGTGGCGATTTCAGGCGAAAATAGTACAGGCAGTTTAGCCGTGGGAATTTTACGGGCATTGAGACGACTAGCCGTTTTGTTAGCGGCTAAAATCCCCACTGACTCAGGCGTCATTAACTCATTATATTTACGTGCAATGGTGTAATCATAGTCACGCTGCATGTTGCCATCGTCTTCTTCACCGATCACCACACAACTTAAGCTATAGCGTGAGCTGCAATAGCCTTTTAAAAATCCGTGACTATTGCCATAGACCTTGGCTGCAGTATGAGCATTAGCGGTCGCGCCATCAGAATGCTGCACCCGACTGTCTACTGACAAACTGGCTTCTTCGGCGCGAATGGCTAATTGAGCTAGTTCATCAGGAGTAATATCTTGAGGATGGTATAAATCTAAATCGCGGATGGTTTGCGCCATTAACGCTTTATCAGCAAGGCCACTAAAAGGGTCTGATGAAGTATAACGGGCAATATCATCAGCGGCTTTAACGGCAACGGCAATGGCTTCAGGACTAAGGTCAGAAGTTGAAGAGCTGCCCTTACAACCATCACGATAAACCGTAATACCTAAAGCACCATCTTTATTAAATTCAACGGTTTCAACTTCTTTTTCACGGGTTGAAACCGACAAACCTTGTTGTTTGCTAATGGCAACTTCAGCCGCACTCGTGCCTAACTTTTTTGCATGCTCTAATGCGACAGCAACGGCATCTTGTAACGCCGTTAATTCAGTATCAATATTATTGGTAGACACAAATTTACTCTTTAGTTTCCATTGTTAGGCTTAGCATATCAAATTCAAAACTGTATTGATAACCATCAAAACAAGGATTTACCCACCACAATGGCGCTAAATAAACTAACCTTAAGTTAATCAGTGAGTATCATATTGAATTCTCGCAGATTGATTCTATGAAGCTGGTTGATAAATCGGTCTCTACAGGCTTGCTCTTTTGGCAAGCTGAAGACGATGGTAAGCATCAAAGATTGACCAGCCTTAACATATTTAAAAAATATTCATCGGCTTAAGCTTGAAAACCCGTTATACAGTGGCCTACACCACCCTGAAAGTGCTATTATTCGCCGATATTTATGAGAGGTTTATTACTATGAAAATTGTCGGCGATTCAGATCACTTTAAACAGCCATACGACAATGACGATGAATACGTCAGCAGAACAGAATTTAAAAAAGAAAGCGAAGAAGCTCAAGAGCTTGGCATGCGCTTAATTGCATTAAGTAAAACGCAGCTTGATAAAGTCGAGCTAGAAGAGTTTTTATACGATGCAGTATTAAAAGCCAAAAATATTAAGCAAAAAACAGAAGCCTATCGTCGTCATTTACAATACATTGGCAAACTAATGCGTGGCTATGATCATGAGCCAATCATTAAATCAATCGATAATGTATTGAATAAAAACAATAATGAATCTGCACAGGTTCATAAAATTGAGAAATTACGTGCACGCTTATTGGAAAATCCAAACGAAGAAGTTGAAGCTTTACTGGCTGAATACGCAAGTTTTGAGCGTCAAAAGTTACGTCAATTAATCAGACAAACCAATAAAGAACTCGCTAAAGGCCCTGACTCAAAATCATTTATCGAGTTGTTTAAATATTTACGTGCTGGAATAACCGAATAAACACCACTTACAAGGATGTTGCTGATGCTGCTAAAAACAATAATACGCGCACTGCCTTTTTCTATTGCTTCTCTATTTTTAATGACCGCTTGTAATGGGCCTTCTGATGATAACGATACTGGCAGTGGAGGCGAAGGCAGTTACAGCATTAGCCTAAGCTACCAAAGCGTTGTTAATGGTCAATGCGCTGAAACCACTGATGAATTACGCTTTGATGTAACTGAGAGTTTTTGCGCAGTAGCCCAGTTAAAGCAATCCAATAGTAATGTCAGTGGCGCCATTGTCAGCTTTGCCCCAAGTTTTGGTCAAGCCAGTGTCGATAGCACACTAACAAACAGCAGTGGTATCGCCAGCGTATTCATCAGCACCACAGATAATACTGTCGGCGCAGGTACCTTAGTGGTGTCTCATACCCCTACAGATACTGAAACCGAAACTGATGACAGTGTTTCTGCCTCGCGTAATTTTGAATTTATCAATTCAGCGACCACGCCAACACCTGAAACTATCACAGTCAATGCCAGTATTACCCAGGCAGGGCAAACGGTTACCCGTTTTAAGATTGATCAAGCCGTGTTGCTTACGGCAGCAGTTTTAGATGGCAGCAATCAACCATTAGCTAATCAATTAGTGAGCTTCCAGGCTGGCAGCGCCAGTTTATCGCCAAATACCGCCTTAACCTCTGCTGATGGTATTGCCAGTGTCAGTTATACCCCAACCAGCAGTGAACTTGGCGCTTATAACTTAATTGCCAGCACCGACTTTGATGGCACCACGATTTCAGGCAGCAGTGCTTATGAAGTGCTAAGTGGCGATGAAGTAATCCCTGAAGGTACAATTAAGTTTGGTTATATTGTTGACCCTGAGACATTCATTGAAAGTAAGCTTGGTTCAACCTTAATCGCTGATGACCCCGACGCAGATCCTCTAACCTACACCATCGGTGCAGGGGCAAGTTTTGGCGTTTATGCTGATGTGATTATTGAAGCGGCTGACGGTACATTCGAGCCATTACAGACCCCCGTAAGCGTATCGTTTAGTTCTGATTGTGTCGCCAATGGCGATGCGAGTCTTGATACCCCGGTTACGACATCCTCAGGCAGAGCCAACTCAACCTTTCAAGATAGCAGTTGCAGTGGCAACAGTATTCGCAGCCAACGAATTATCGCTGCAGCCGTTATTGGTAATGACACCTACAACGCCAACTTCGATTTCTCTTTAGAGCGCCAAACTTTAGGTAGCTTGAGCTTTATCTCTGCAGAGCCAAACCAAATTCGCATTAAAGGCGCTGGCGGTACAGGTTCTACTGAAAGCTCATTAGTGACTTTCTTAATCAGTAGCGCTAATGGTCAACCTGCAGCGCAGCAAAAGGTGACCTTTGGTTTAGACACCGTTATCGGCGGCTTAAAGTTTGCCAATGGTGATGAGGCTATTAGTAATGCCAACGGATTAGTTAGCGTTACAGTGCAATCAGGCACAGTGCCTACACCAGTGAGAGTGTCAGCATCTGCAGAAGATACAGATTCGGGCATCATCATTACCACTCAATCAGAGCAGTTAACGGTTAACACAGGCCTGCCTCAACAACTGGGCTTTAACATTTCCCCTTCTTTGTTCAACCCAGAAGCTGCTGATGTTAATGGTGTTGAAGTCACCATGACCGCCTATGCCTCTGATAGCTTTGGCAATCCTGCGCCCGATGACACCACCATTAACTTCACCACAGAAGGTGGCCAAATTCAGCCATCTTGTTTAACTGTAAATGGCAGCTGTTCAGTGGTTTGGACTTCAACCGACCCACGTCCTACAGATCATCGCGTGACCGTATTGGCTTATGCCTTAGGTCATGAGACCTTCTTTGATACCAATGGTAATAATATCTATGATGATGCCGATGGCGGCGCAATCGCAGAGGCGTGTTTAGATACCGAAGGCGTAAAAACAGCTTGTACTGGTAACGGTATGGACAAAGAAACCTATCATCAAGGTGGTTTTAGTGACTTAGGCGATGCCTTTAGGGATGATGATGAAACTGGTATTCGCCGTGATGGTGAACCTTATTTCAATACATCAGGAAAGTCATATAACTCACATTGTGATGAGATTGACTGTGAAAATCCCTTCAGCGGTGATGGTATGTTCAATGGCCCACAGTGTGATGATACTTCTGAAGGTGAAGATGATAAGTTTTGCGGAATCGAACAAGCCAATAAAACTTACATTCGTGCCGCAACGGTATTAACGCTATCAGGTTCTAAAGCGACCATTATCACCACTGATACTGATCGCACACCATTCACAAAACTCACCGTCTCACCTGAGAGCATGACTACGGTGAAAGTTGAACTGTATGACAGTGCCAATCAAATGATGCCAGCAGGTTCAACTTTAACGGTTGCAGCAGTCAATGGATCTATCACCTTTAGTGGCTACGCCGTACCCAATGCGACTTGTTTCAGTTACAAAAGTATTACGCCTCCATTGTCATGTGATGTAGAAGCGACTCAGTTTAGCTATACCGCAGCAGATGAAACTGGTGAAGACATAATTACCTTAACCGTTACCACTCCGCGCGGAATTAAGACAGAAGCATCAATTACGGTTACAGTGCAGTAGCACTGCTAAAACCCCATTACGATCTGAAACTATTAAGGCCTGCTAATGCAGGCCTTAATTTTATGTTCCCTTAGCCTTATTCAGGAAGAGTTAGCACATCAAGCTAATGCACCAAATAAGTGCTTAAAGAAGCACTATTGGTAACTGCGACTCATAATTAAACTTTTAAATATCTGTTTTATTTACAATATTTAGTTGGTCTAGTCTTTGCTTAGCCTGCATCGACTTTAGTAAAAAGGATTTTAAATGCTACCTTTACATACCTCATTACGAGGTTTGCGTTGTTTTTGTGTTGCAGCCGAATGTCTCAGTTTTAAAGAGACTGCTCAAAAATTATTTCTCACCCCTTCAGCGGTGAGCCATCAAATTAAACAGCTAGAAGAAAACCTACAACAGCAATTATTTATTCGCCAAACTCGCTCAATCACTTTGACAGAAACAGGAATGCGCTTTTATCAACAAATTACCCCGTTAATGCTGCAGCTGACCGAAACAGTCAATAACTTCAATAATGCCCACACCATGCATGAAGTCAGTATTTCCATGCCAGAATTTTTTGCCAGTGAGCTGTTTGTACCGCAACTGGTGGGTTGGTCAAACGAATACCCTAATATTAATTTAAAGCTCGAAACCGTTAAAACCCGCGCCAAACAAACGGCCAATACAGATCTGTCGATCGTGTTATCTGGTAGTCGCCAAGACCCTGATAAATCGTATGATTTATTTCCGCTTAATTATGTTCCAGCCTGTAACCCAGCACTGTTTAACAGGCTTGAACATAAAGGCTTTAGCGCCCTGTTAGAAGTCCCGTTAATCATGCATCAGGCAAGACCCTATGCCTGGCATCAATGGGCTGAAAGTGTTGGCCTTGATCATTTCAAACCCAAACAAATAATTCAATTAGATAGTATGTTTAGCGTCGCAAGAGCTGCTGAGCAAGGTTTAGGCATCGCATTAATCCCGCTGCCTATCAGTAAATCATGGTTTGAAAACAATCAGTTAATTTCATTGTTTGAGCAATCTTTAACCAGTCACGACCGCTATTATCTGATCAACCATAACAATGTCACCAAGCCTGAAGTGCAGTTACTTATTGATTGGGTTGTCGCCCGCTTCCATTTTTAAACCACCTCACCAGGGCTGACTAATAGGTTAACCACTGCATGAGTGAATAAATCTCACTTATCAAATTGATTTATCTCGTTTGTCAGCCTCAGGCTTTTTTCCTAAATTAGCCCTGTAGCAACTAGCTACTACCTATAAAGGAATATAACCATGAAAAAATCAACACTCTCTATTATCACCGCTGCAGGCCTATTACTTTCAAGCTCTGCTGTGATGGCCAATGCCATCGAAACGAGCAAATATAAAATGGTACTTATTGAAGACACACCTGGAGTTGATGCCATTCAATCTGGTGACATCAGTGAAGGCATCGCCCTAACAGAAGCTGCCACCGCCACTGTCATTGACAAATACACTCGCAGTTTGAGTCTTTGTGTTGGCTACACTAAGCTTTCAAAGTTTGATATTGCTGAAACAGCTTGTACTGAAGCGGTAGAAATGGCCAATAAGGCTGCTAAGTTACCCTCAATGCAAATGCGAGCTTATGCCTACAATAACCGTGGTGTTATGAAGTTAATGGCTAATGATAATCTAGGCGCACTGGCTGATTTTAAGAAAGCAGCAAAAGCCAACCATGAGCCAATTTACCAACATAACTTAAGTCGCTTAGAAGCGGAATTAAGTCGCTCTGAAACAGGAACGTTATAATTTGGAAGACGATCAACAGCGACAGCAAAGCTTAATGATTAAGCTCAAAGACATGAAAAACAAAATAGGTATATTTCATCTGAATATACCTATTTTTATTTATCAAAAAAATATCAATATCACGATCACTGGATAATTAAGCTCAATACGCCATGATTAACCAGCTAATTCACAGCCCTAAAGGCCGCCACTCAAAACTAAACACTGGCCCCTTCCTTACTAAATAATCGACGTCTTACGCCAATATAAGCCAGCAAGCTAAACAGTAAAAATAAGCCCCACATTTGCAGCCACATTGGCATGATGGCATCCCATGAGGCGCCCATTTGATTTAACTGCAACATACCCATAATGGCAGGTACAGCAGGGATAATTTGCGAAGCTTGCACTAACGGCTCAGGAATTAATGCCAGCGGCCACACAAAGCCTGAGACAAATAAAATCGGCATTGAGACCAATAATAATACTTGAGTGGGTAAGTCACGCCTGACAAACAAACAGCTTAATGCAACCCCGCACGCCGCAGTCGATAATATAAATGGCACCATAAACAGCAACACTTGGCCTAAACTCGCTTGCACACTAACGCCGTAAAAGTAGTAGCAATAGCCCAAATAAAAACATGAAAAAAAGCTATAAATTAAACTGAAAACGGCTATTCGTGCGGTGATCAACGCCAGTGGCGATACCTGCTGCCAATAGCCCTGTTTACGCCATTGGCCTGCGCCTAAAATACTGGCACCTATCAAGAGGGTTTGATGCAAGATCAGTAAAAATAATCCCGGCACCACATAAGGGGTATAGCCTAAACTTGGATTAAATGCCGGCACACTATTTAAATTGACTGAATTAAGATCTTGTTGAATTTGCTGCGGATTCTCGCCCCGCGCCAGTAAGCCTATCATTTTCACTTGTTTACTGGCATCCATGCCTGCTGCCACTAACCCTTCTGCTACCGCAGAATAAATTAAGAAGTAACTGGCATCACCACCGTAACTTAAGGTTGCCCCTTTACCCAGCAGTAGGTTACGCCTAAAGCCTTCTGGAATAACCAATAAACCAAAGGCATCGCCGTTAGCAATCCACTGCTGCGCCTCATTGATGCTGGCCACTTGGCTGACTATTTTGATTTTGGGGCTGGCATCGGCATGACGCACTAACTGTCTGCTCAATGAAGAGTTATCATGATCTACCACGACAATTTTTTGCTCGGTAGGGACTTGATGTAAATAAGGCAGAGGGTATAACACCGAGTAAAACAGTAAGCCGCCAAAAACCGTCAGTACAATATCTTTATCACTTAACAGCGCTTTAAAATCAGCGATAACAAGTTGCAACCAATTCATCGAGCCTCCTGCTGTTGGCTCACAACAGCTAACGACTCAGCACTATTTACCGGCGCTTGTTTTTGACGAATAATTTTTACTAATAGCCAAGCAATAGGCAGTAACACGAGAAAATATAACAAGGAGCTAGATTGCAATAATACCTGCCCAGCCTCGGCGCCATAGCTGACCACAGTCACATGGGTGTCCATATAATGACTTGAAGGCATTAACAATCGCCACCACTGCGCCAATTGCGGCATATCATTAACTGGAAATGTAATCCCCATAAAGGCAAATGCTGGCGCAAACATCGCCGAGCCCATACTGATACTGCCAGCAGGCTCGCGCATAACCACCACCACTAATATGACCAATAGCCACAAGGCCCCTAGCATCATGGCCTGAGTCAGTACTAACAAGCCTAAGCTGCCAGCAATGGGTAAGCCTAAATAGCCATATAACCAAACTAAAATAAAGCCGCCATGGAGCAACATGATTGGCGTGTAGAGCATGACTTTAGTGGCCACTAATTGCCAAAAATTATCAGGCAATAAGCATTTATCTTCACCTTTGATCAAACTAGCATTTAAGCTATTCACGAACACCATCATTGATAATAACTGCAGCAATGCAATTAATACTGGCGGCACTAAAAATCCGACGTAGTTATTATTACGATTAAATAAAGCCGTGGTTTGACTGGTCACTGGGGATAAATTTACTGCAACAGATGCTTTATTGGCACCGCCTAAAAGTTGTTTTAGCCCCGCCACTTGCATTAACCCTGAGCCAAGGCTTAATTGTAATTGACTGGATAACAACTTACCGACTAATAAGAACTGGCTGTTATAACGAATATCTATGGTCGGGCTAGCGCCTGTTAATAAGCCATGCTTAAACTGATGGGGGTACACTACCAGCGCATAGACCTCTGCAGTACTCATAGCTTCTTGAGCCAGTGCCAGATTAGGATAAGTTTTAGGGCTGATAACGGAGTTAGCACTGAGGTTGCGAGTCAATGTTCGCGTTAGCTGGCTGTTATCTAAATCAACCACTGCTACGGGTAATTGTCGTGGTAAACCTGCACTAAATAGCCACCATAAACACAACATGCTGATGATGGGAATGTAAGTCACCAAGGCTAATTGCCAAGGTGAGTTCCACAGTGTCTTGAGTTCTTTCTGTAATAAAGCTCCCATGAGCGCCTCTAGCCTCTACTGGCTTGTAAATGCTGAGATTAATCTAATGTCAGTAATACTGACATGCCCACTCTAAGATCATCAATGGCTTCATTGGGGCGCAGCTCGACTTGAAAAGTACGCATATCAAAGTCGTGACCACTTTCAGTGGAGCGCCAAGTCGCAAAGCTTCCCATCACACTGATGTGCGCCACTGTAAAGTCCGTGGTCAGTTTTAATGCCGGAATGGTTAGCGACACAACATTGCCCACTTTAAACTCAGCCAATTGGTCTTCACGTAGTTGCAATACGGCCCAGGCATCCGACATATCAATTAAACTGACCACAGGAAAACCACTTGGGGCTAACTCGCCAGCTTGTAATAACACGTCACTGACCTCAGCCACTTTAGGCGAGCGCATTTGGCTGTCGGCTAAAATGGCATTCACTTCTTTGACTGCACCTTCTGCCATACGGGCATTACCCGCCGCAGCAGCTTTAGTCTCGACTCGCGCGCCTTCATCGGCCATTTCATACATAGCTAACGCCGCTTGCTCAGTGTATTTAGCTGCTTGCCATTGGGTAAAGGCTTCATCGCGCTTTTGTCTGGCAACCACTCCTTCATTAAACAAGTTTTCAACTCGCTGATAGGTGGTTTGCATTAACTCTGTCGCCGCCTTAGCTTTGAGCCATTGCTCCTTTGCTGCGGTAACTTGCTGTTGTCTTGCGCCGTTATCCGCCTCTTGTTGCATGGCATTGGCGGCGTCACGACCGCCCTCCGCTTGCATTAATTTAGCGGCTAATTCCGGGCTATTAATGGCAAATAATAAGTCGCCAATGGCCACTTCGTCGCCGCGCCTAACCATGACTTGCTCAACGCGGCCGGGCACTTTAGAGGAGATATTGTATTCTCTGGCCTCTATTTGCCCCTGCAATACACTGGGTTTAGGCTCAAATGCCAATCTCAAGCCGTTAGCTAATATGCCCACCAAAAAAATAATGGCGATAACTGCAATAATCTTATTAGCCCGCATGCTGGCTCTCCTGTAATTGGGTTCGACCGATAAATTCATCCACTTGACCGCTGATGGCCATTAATCTGGCATATGCTTGTACATAGCGATATTGCGCCCCCAGTTGCTGGGTTTTAACAGCGCTGAGTTTAAGCTCTGCATCCACCCGATCGATTGAGGTTGATAGACCTTGATTAAAGGCAAGTTCACGTAATCTCAGGTTTTCGGTAGCGAGAGCTAAAGAGGCATTAAGGGCGTTAACTTCTTCATCTGCTTGCTGGAGTTGGCGATAGCTTTGATCCACCAGCAGGCTTAAGTCTTGCTGAGTTTGCGCCTTAGTATGCTTAGCTTGCAACAAGGCGCTTTGGGCGGCTTTGACTTTACCGCTGCGGCCATCACGGCTAAATATTGGCACATTTACGCCTAATCCAACCATCCAGTCGGGTTCAATTTGCGAAAATAAACTATCGTCCTCGTAAAGGGTGTAATTACCGTATAAAAATACGGTGGGATGATACTTACCCTTTTCGAGTTTAATTAGCCCATTCGCTTGGGTTTCTTTAGCCTCCAGCAGTTTTAGCGCAGGGTGCTGGCTGATGGTTAACTGGCTTAAGCGCGGCAATGATGGCGGCTGCGCCAGTGAGAATAACCCCGATGTAGGAGTAGCATTGCTCAGCTGCAACATTCTCGATAAAGCAATGGTCGACATTTCATATTGGCGTTGGGAGCTGCCTAAATTAACTTTGGCATTTTCTAGCGCCACTTGGGCATTTAAGCGCTCAACTTTGGCAATCTGCCCTTCGCGCTCTAATTTCTGCGCGTGTGACGCGTGCTCGGTTAACGAATCAACCAACTGTTGATTCGTTTGCACTAAGGTTTTGGTCACTGCTACTGCAAAGTAGCGATCGACAAGCTGGGTAAACAGCTCGCGGCTGACTAAGGCGTACTGATGCTTTTTTTCTTCCACTTGGGCGGCTTGAATACCTTGAGCCGCAGTAATTTGTCCACCAGTATAAATTGGCCACATGGCTTTTAAACTGGCTCGAAAAACGTCTTGCTCGGTAAACGGGGTCACAAACAGTGAGCCGGGGATCGCACCAATGATATTGCCAAGGGCTGGCGGCAGAGCAGCGGGATCTAATGATGCAATGGGATTAAGATCCCGTAAATCAAGTTCTACGGGTTTTTCTAAGCGGGTATAACTTCCTGATAGATCAAGCGAGGGCAAACTTAAGTCTTTGCCCGCATCTTGCTCCGCTTCAGCGCGGCTGACTTCTTGAGATTGCGCCTTTAACTTATCACTGACCGTTAGCAGTTGTTGCCAAGCCTGATTAAAAGCCAAGGGCTCAGCCTGAGCTGCGCTAATAACGCTGATCCCCACAACTAAAAATGCGGCAAAACGACTGCACATAATACGATTACAAATGACCAAATAGCCCATTACACCACCCTGATTAGATTTTTTACTCTATGTTATTAGCAAGTCGTGACTAACTTTACTTTTTACATCAACAACAGTTAGTTAAGTGTAGCTAAATATAAAGCAATGTCGATTAGAATGGCCTAAATAACTAAGGTGCTATTAAGGCACCTTGGTTTCATTGTTAAGCAGTGCCGCCAACGGTTAAACTGTCTAACTTCAAGGTAGGTTGCCCCACCCCAACTGGTACACTTTGACCATCTTTACCGCACACGCCGACACCTTGATCTAAGGCCAGATCATTACCCACCATAGATATTTGGCTCATGGCTTCTGGACCGTTGCCAATAAGCGTAGCCCCTTTAATTGCTTGGGTGACTTCGCCATTTTCAATCAGGTAGGCTTCTGAGGCTGAGAACACAAATTTGCCTGAGGTAATATCCACTTGGCCGCCACCAAAATTAGGCGCATAAATGCCTTTCTCTACTGACTTGATCATTTCTTCAGGCGTTGAAGTGCCAGCTTCCATATAGGTATTAGTCATACGTGGCATTGGCAGGTGCGCATAAGATTCACGGCGGCCGTTACCGGTTGTCGGCTCGCCCATTAGACGCGCATTAAGCTTATCTTGCATATAGCCCTTTAAAATACCATTTTCGATTAAGGTGGTCTTTTGGGTTGGCACCCCTTCATCATCAATACTTAATGAACCACGGCGATTAACAATGGTGCCATCATCCACTACGGTAACTAATTCTGAGGCTACTTGCTGACCGACTTTACCGCTAAAGGCACTGCTGCCTTTACGGTTAAAGTCACCTTCTAAACCGTGACCTACTGCTTCATGCAGCAATACGCCAGGCCAGCCGTTACCCAGTACTACGGCCATTTCACCTGCTGGGGCATCAATAGCATTGATATTCACTTGGGCTTGACGCACCGCTTCACGGGCAAAGTCAAAACACACAGGTAAACCGGCGTCATCAGTTGCCATAAATACGCTGTAATCATGACGACCGCCGCCACCGGCACTGCCGCGCTCACGCTTACCGTTATCTTCTAAAATAACACTACAATTAAAGCGCACTAACGGACGAATATCCGCCGCTAAGGTGCCATCACTGGCAGCCACTAAAATTTCTTCATGTACGCCAGACAAGCTCACTACCACTTGAATAATGCGGCTATCTAGGCTACGAATATAGGCATCAGTTTGCTTGAGCAAATTAATTTTTGGCGCTTCTTCCATGGCCGCTATTGGGTCATCACTACTGTAAAGCTTATGGGTGTCATGACGTTTAAAGGCATGTACTTTGTGCTCTTGGCCCGCCAAGGCAATGCCTCTTGCCGCTTCTGCTGCTGCGCGTAATGCTGCTGGATTAATTTCATCAGCATAAGCGAAACCGGTTTTCTCGCCAGTAATGGCACGAACACCGACTCCGCGCTCAATATGAAAGCTACCTTCTTTGATAATGCCATCTTCAAGCGCCCAGGTTTCATGGCGGCTGCCTTGAAAATATAAATCTGAAAAATCAATATTATGCTGATGAATAATGTTCAGATAATCTTGCAGCCCGTCAAGGGTGAGTGCGCCTTGTAATAAACTTTGTTCTACTTGAGCTAAAAATGGCATTAATTCTCTCTTTAAGCCCCATGGCCTGTATGTGGATTCTTGTCTCACCGAACTTAATTCATCGCTCGGTATGTTAGCTAATTCAGTATTTATTTTAATTGGGGCGCAATAAAGCGATTGTGCGCCGCCACTGGAATTTGTTGTCTTATGGTCGCTAAGGCGGCTAAATCAAGCTGGGCTTGCACCCAACCTAGACCGGTCTTTTTCTCAGCGATAATCTTGCCCCAAGGGTCTACTATCATACTTTGGCCCCAGGTTTCTCGGCTACCTTGGTTATGCTGACCCCATTGATCGGCAGCCAGAAAATAACACTGGGTTTCAATCGCCCTTGCTTGGATCAAGGTTTGCCAATGGGCTGCGCCTGTTACCTTAGTAAATGCAGATGGCAAGGCAATAATTTCTGCCCCCGCTAACCTTAATGCCCTGAATAAGTCAGCAAAACGTATATCGTAGCAAATGGCTAAGCCTATCTTGCCAAATGGGGTGTCAATGACAGTGATACGATCCCCTGGGCAAAAAGTATCACTTTCTCGATAGGATTGCGTTTTATCGGCAACCTCAACATCAAATAAGTGTAACTTATCATAGCTGCCTAAGGTATTGCCTTCATCATCAAATAAGTAACTGCGACTATAGACCCTAGCTGCATCTGCAGAAATCGGGATAGTTCCGGCCACCATATAAACATGATGACGCTGAGCTAATGCGGCCAGTTGCTGTTTAAGTTTGCTGGATTCTTCCACAGCAGCAACAGCTAATTGCTGCTGCTCGTGACCACCAAATAGCAAACTGCACTCAGGCAGTACTACCAGTTGCGGTTCATTAGCCTTTCGAGGTAATACACTAAGCTGCGAGTCGATAAAGGCCAGATTGGCTTTGACATCTGTGCTGCTTTGACATTGCAATAAACTGACTTGCATTGGCGCCTCCTTGGCATTGTCGATGATACAGGCTAAAGGACACGATATTGGCTGCGGCCTCTGTGACTGCTTCATCTGCTTTAAGGTTTATGTCAGTAGCATCTACTTCATTAACACCAGCGTCATTAACACCAGCGTCATTAACATTAGCTTTATTAA
>NZ_MCTV01000003.1:0-74153 GCF_002874545.1 Shewanella sp. 10N.286.52.C2 | reverse complement strand
AACATTAGCTTTATTAACATCAGTTGCATTCGGCTGATTTTCAGAGCGGTTTAGTTCTACACTCTCAGCTTTAGAGCTAATAGCTTCCGAGCTTACCGTACCTGCCCCGACCTTATCAGGGCTGACTTGTGTTGCTGGCGTTCTTGGCAAAATTGATTCTGGGATTTCGATTTCTTTACTTTTTCGCTCAAGCTCTTCTAATTGTGGCTCGGTCATAGTACCACCAAGGCGAAAACGAATTTCAGAAATAACCTCAATCACAGGCTCTAATACCTTGGTCAAGGCAAAGGCACCTAAGCCTAAAGTCCATGCGCTGGTACTGAGCAATACCACTGTAGGCACACTTGATGCCAATTGCGGAATAAAGCGAATATCATAATTTAAACTTTGGGTGGTTAAATCAGTATAACCACGCACTTTCATATTACCGGCAATCGCATCCATTTCAGTGTCAGTGGTTTTAACCACACCGTTATCGATATTAAGTGAGCCCCCGAACGAGTCAAAGTGTAACCCTTTACCAAACACATCAGAAAAATCTAAAGATAACTTACGCACTATAGAATCTAGGCTAAATAGCGAGAATATCCGCGCACCTTTATCACTAATTTCAGATAAGTAACCTTTGCCCATATCAAAACGTAATTTACCGTTTAGGGTGTCTAATGAGAAACCATAAGGCGGGCCCTGCCATGAAAACTCACCAACTAAATCAAGGGGGGCGTCTTTTAAGCCGGGGTTAATCCCAAGGACTTCTGACAATGCATCAAATTTACTGGCTTTCAATTTAACATCAAACTTAGTCAGGTTTTTGCCATCTTTAAAGGTCCAATCGCCAGTAGCTTGCAAGCTAACAATGGGCCGGGTGAGGGTTAATGTTTGAAAGCGATAACCGTCTTCATAAGGAATACCCTGCAGCACTAAATGGCCCAGACGCCTATCGTAGATGCCAAAATCATCCACATCCACAGCTAATGGCGGTAAATTATCGAGCATATTATCTGGGCTGAACTCCGCTTCTTCAGCAGGTTTAACCCTGGGCGTTAAATGCAATTTACTGGCAACAACTTTTAAGCCTTGTTCACGCCAACTGGAATAAAAATCAATCCGCCCATCAAATTCTTGTGACAAAACATCAAAACGCCATACATGCTCTAACGGCTTGGCGCTAAAACTCAGTTGATTAAAGTCTTGGGCTAAAATATCTAATTTACCCACCTTGGCATCAATTAACGCTAGCGGCGGGAAGAAGCTAGCTTTTGGCCGCGTTAGGGTAGCTTCTGTGGTGCTAGGCTGGTTTTCAGTGGGCGCTGAGGTTTCCGCAGCATGGGCTGTCACAGTATCAACCACGGCTGACTCAGCTGCAGGCTTATTGGCAAAAATACTGGCCATTTCCTCTTCAGTATTTACCAGTGCCGCAGCCGTGGTATCTGGAAGATCGATACTTGAGCTTGCCTTATCGGTAAATTGACTGATGATCGGCAGCCACTGAGTCAGCACCGCATCAGGTAAATCAATAATGATATGACCTTGGTCTTTGGCAAGCTTGTCGCCTAACTTAAACTGACGCCCCAAGATCAGATCATAATGGGCTAAATTATCACCACTTTGTTGATTGAAGCCGCCCCAAAACTCAGCTTGTTTCGCTAGTTTAAGCCCCAATGAGGCCTGTTTATTATCGCCAATAAGCTCTGCACTTAATCGGGTAGGCGTAGCGGCTGCTTTTGTAAACGGCGCAGGTAAGGATAATTCAGCGCCAACTAAGTCTGAGTTAAGCTGTACTTGCAGGCTGTAACCTGTGGCATCAAATATCATAGTGACCCCGCCATCCCAATCCAGTTGACCGGAATAATAGTCAGATAACGGGTTATCAATATAATCAGGTAGATTGTCTAAATCCCACAATCCTTTTAAACCAACGCTTAAGGCTAAATCATCAGCTGAGGTTTTGTTGGTGCCAAAATCAAATGTCAGTGGCTGCTCAAATAAATCTGCGTTGATTTGATTGCCGTTAACTTCAGCATTAATAAATGCCACAGTGCCATTTACTTTTTCCAAGTTAAGCCCTGGTGTGGCGATAAACACCTGGTTATCGTTAAAATGAATTAAGCCTTTATTGTCAGCAACACCGCCCTCATACAGCGGAATGGTTAAATCTAAATCACTGATAATATCCCCTGAAATTTGAACCACATCCAAGGTCGTCCCCACAGATGATTGCAAAGGCGAGTTATCAATAAGCGTTTTTGCAGCCGCTGCTGTTGCCGCGATTTCAGCTTCAATTTTTAAGGTGGTATCTTTACCCATAAACGGAATATAAACATGGGCGCCAGCAGCATTTACGTCTAATAATTTGCCCTTATTAATCATGATATCCATGGCGGCATTTTCAAATAAGGCATATAAGCTCAAATCATCAACTTTGGGCCAATCAGGCTGAAACTCAAATGCGCCGTCATTAAGGTTAAACCCAGCTTGAAAAATACCTGAACTGTCTTGATAAGGAAAACCGCTTAGATCACCATGCCACACAACTTGCGCATCAGGAATATGACCTTTGAGAATAGCCTGGTTTAGATAACTGACTAAATCATCACTCATGGTTTTAAGAGGGAAATAACGCCCTGCATTGGCAGCATTGCTGATAGCCACATTAGCATTTAACGCCAAGTGCGCTTGCGCAGCCATATCCAGCTGCATTGATGCGGCGAGATCAATATCATCATTGTAAAAATGGACTTTGGGTAAGGTAAGCCGTGATTTAGCTAAACTATACTGCGCTTTAAATGCATCAGCCGATAATGTTAGCGGCGCTTCAAAACCATCTTGAAAATCTAGCTGATATTGCTGCGCAGGAAACTCGGCACTTAATAGATTATTAGCCCAAGAAAGGCTGCCATCAATGGGTTTACTGCCGGGAATATTCCCCGCAGCTTGCCATTGCAGTTGTTTAATATCAGTTTTAAACAATAGCGGTTTATCGGCAACTTTGAGTAATTGCAGTGGCCCAATACTGCCCTGTGGTTGCAATTTACCCCATTGCTCAACCCCTTTAAGGCCCATTGACGGGATTAACGGCAATAATGGTGTCAGCATTTCTGGGGCGATTTGATTAACGCTAACCGATAAATCACGGTAGTTGGTTTTTAAAGATAGTTGTAATTCAGGCCAAGCTTGCTCATTCGATTTAAAATCAAGGTCATAGCTATTAATCTGCCAGCCGTTATCACTGGGCTGCCAAGTTAACGCGCCGCCACCAATTTCAAATTTCTGCGACTCAGTAGTCCCATGCCATTGTAGCCAACTTGGCTCAAAGACTAATAAACCAGTATTAATGGTGCGGTGCTCAAACCCGAGCCAAGCTTTTAAATTTACAATGCCTTCAAATTCAATACTATCAAGCTTTAACTCTTTCTCATGTTGTCTTGATGCCCATTCCCCCAAGTCCAACGACTCAGCCGAGATATACACTTGGCCCTTAAGATTATCGGGTTGATAACCACTGCCTTTTAAATCAACTCTTAAAGCCAGTAGCTCTTTTTCTGAAGCTTGCTCATCAAGATGTATAAAGCCTTTAGCTCTGTGCATACCCGCCATATTATGCCAAGTTAAATTACTAATAAATATCGGCCGATAATCATGGCTGTTACTGAGTAATTGTAAGGTGCCATCACTGATTGAAAAAGTCTCTAGTTGCTCTAACAATAGCGCATAGAGCCAATCGAGATCACTAACTGTGCTTGAGGAGGCGTCTGATACAGCGAGATCATCCAGATTAAGAGCGACTTGAATACCATCAAATTTGACGGTTTCGATTTGCGGGCTAAGGCTAAGTAGCGTTTGCCAAAAATCCAGTTTTAGATGTACCTTGCTGGCAATTGCAGTCACTGGTATAGCTTGCTGCGGCGGGATCACGATATTACTGACGGTTAAAGCGGGGCCATAGGCCTGCCATTCAGCAGAAACCTCACCCACTTGAACCTCAAGCTGATATTGCTGATATAAATAATCAACAATTTCTGAACGCACTTCAGGTAAATGTGGCAGTAAACCGCGGATAAGACTGACCGCTAGCGCGAATAGTACCAAGACTACGGCTACTGATTGAAAGCATATTCTGCACGCAATTAAGGTTTTACTCTTGGGCACTACACCATCACCACGTCATACTTATTTTGGGTATATAAGGTTTCATTTTGCAGTCTAATACGTTTACCGATATACACTTCAAGCTCGGCTAATAAATGCCCTTCTTCATTGCTTAAGCTCTTATAAACCGCAGGCGAGCAATACAATAAAAACTCATCTGCTTGGTAAGCACGATTCAAGCGAATGATTTCTCTAAACACTTCATAAGAAACAGTTTCAACGGTTTTCATTGAGCCAGTACCTTGGCAAGCTGGGCACTCGCCGCAGACGACGTGCTCTAAACTTTCACGGGTGCGCTTACGGGTCATTTCCACTAAACCTAAACCCGAAAAACCGCTGACACTGGTTTTAACTCTGTCGTTCGCTAAAGCGCTATTTAAGCTGTCTAGCACCCGCTTTTTATGTTCATCATTTAGCATATCAATAAAGTCGATAATGATAATGCCACCTAAATTACGTAACCGCAGCTGCCTAGCAATCGCTTGAGTGGCTTCAAGGTTAGTATTAAAAATGGTCTCGGCTAAGTTACGATGCCCCACAAAAGCGCCGGTATTAATATCGACTGTGGTCATAGCTTCAGTTTGATCAATAATTAAATAGCCGCCAGACTTTAATTCGACTTTACGCCCCAATGCGCGCTGAATTTCATTTTCAACGTCATAGAGTTCAAAAATGGGGGCTGGCCCTGAGTAATGTTCGAGCTTTTCAGCAATTTCAGGCATAAATTCTTGGGCAAAACCCTGCAGCTCTGCAAAAGTGCGTCGAGAATCCACTTGAATATGGTCAAGTTCAGTGCCAACAAAGTCACGAATAATCCGCACCTGTAGGGCTAAGTCTTGATACAACAAAGTCGCGCCTTTGCGCTTTCTACGCTCGCAGACTTTTTTCCATACCCGGCGCAAAAACGCCGCGTCTTGAGCCAGTTCATCATCGCCCACGCCTTCAGCAGCGGTGCGAATAATAAAGCCTCCATCCTCGTCAACATAAGGTTCGGTAATGGCTTTTAAGCGAGCCCGCTCAGTCTCTTCTTCGATACGCTGAGACACGCCTACATGGCTTGAACCGGGCATAAAGACTAAGTAGCGTGATGGCAAAGTGATATCGGTAGTCAGGCGGGCGCCTTTAGTGCCAAGGGGATCTTTCACCACTTGCACTATGATGTCCTGACCTTGCCTGACTAATTCGGCAATATCACGCACCACAAAGTTGCCTTTTTCAACATCGGCAACACATTCAGTATGGGGAACAATATCTGAAGCATGTAAAAATGCAGCTTTTTCAAGACCAATATCCACAAAAGCGGCTTGCATGCCAGGTAGCACCCGACTGATTTTACCTTTGTAAATATTACCCACTAAACCACGCTTCATACGTCGTTCAATATGGACTTCTTGCAGTACGCCATGCTCAACCAGCGCGACTCTCGCTTCTGTTGGCGTCACGTTAATCAGTAATTCAGAGCCTTTTTTACGCTGAGCTTTAGTTTGCATAAGCCACCTGTTTAACGTCTTGTTATACGATATGGGTTATCGAGCCAACTTCTGCAGCTCAGTGTCAAAGACAGATAACCTAAAGGAGTGTTATTTATTTAATCAGGTTCATTTCAATGAGTAGTTCGCGAGTCTCTACTAACGGTAACCCGACAACGGCAGAATAACTGCCTGTAATTGCCTGTACAAAACAGCCACCTAATCCTTGAATACCATAAGCACCGGCTTTATCCATTGGCTCTTGGGTATCAATATAGGCCTCAATAGTCTGGGCGGATAACTCACAAAAGGTTACCGCCGTTTGGCAAAGCCTTGTTAGGGTTGTAGTGCCATCAGTCACTGCAACAGCTGTCATGACTTGATGGGTTTGCCCCGACAATGACGCTAAAATAGCTTGAGCATCTTGTCTGTCTACTGGCTTACCTAAAATCTGTTCACCTAGCACCACTATCGTATCTGAGCCTAATACTTTGGCATCGTCGATTTCAGTACACAAGGCCAAGCCTGCAGCGGCTTTTTCTTTAGCTAATCGCAGCACGAAATCGGCGGCTGACTCACCAGCAATATGTGATTCATCAATATCTGGTGCTACCTGCTTAAAAGAAAATCCAGCATCTGAAAACCCAGCTTGGGCCAGTAACTCTTTGCGGCGTGGCGATGTTGAAGCAAGAACCCAACTCATACTTAGCGAACCTTATAACGTCGACGAATGTTGCGTAGCACCCAAAAAAACCACCACCACATGAAAATACTGGAGATCGCAGGTAAGAACATTGACCAATCGAAGCCAACACCGTTAATTACAAATTCGACCCAATAAATAATAAAATGATATAAACATACAAACAGCGCCACTAATATAGACTGCTGCCAACGGGTAAAGTTACGTAACCTTTGGGATTGGATCACAATAAGATAAATGACAATCGAAAAGGCTAACGAGCGCACCCCTAAGGTTGCGCCAAGCAGCACATCAAGCAGCACGCCAACGACCCATGCGGTAAGTACGCTATAACGATGTGGCAGTGCCATCGCCCAATAAATCATTACCATTAACAACCAATCTGGTCGCCAAGCTTCAACAATGGGCGGCAGCGGCATGATTTGAAACATCATACTGACAAAAATGGTGATCAACACCACCATGCGGCCATTGGCAATATGCGCACTCATTGGCTCACCTCAGTATCGGTCACTAATTCAGCATCTGCCTCAAGGGGAGGAATATCGGAGACTAATGTTGGCTTGAGAGACTCAAGGTCTTCATCAGGCCAAATCAATAATACATAACGGATACGGTCTAAGGCCGCTAATGGCTGCGCAGAAATAACTGAGTAACTTTGGCCAGCATCACGAGAAATGTTCATCACACGTGCCACAGGGTAACCTTCAGGAAAACGCTTACCAAGACCCGATGTCACCAGTAAGTCACCCACTTTAACGTCGGTACTTTTAGCCACATGGCGTAATTCGATTTCATCGATATCACCGGTGCCCTGAGCAATGGCGCGAACATCATTACGGGTAATTCGCACCGGAATACCGTGGCTGGTATCAGTCAATAATAATACTCGACTGGTAAGTTCACTCACTTCAACCACTTGGCCAACAACGCCTTTGGCATCGACAACCGACTGGCCGACGAATACCCCTGTGCGAGCGCCGTGGTTAAGTACCACATAATGCCTGAAAGGATCGCTTGCCACTTCCATCACTTCTGCGACAACTTTACGCGAGTCCATGTGCACCGGTGAGCCGAGTAAGGCTCTAAGGCGCTCATTTTCTTGTCTCAAGTGTTCAAAACGTTGTAAACGCTCAGACATCAGTAATTGCTGGCGCATCAACTCTTTGTTTTGTATCGCCAACATATTACGGGTAGCAATAGAATCGGCAGACCAATCCAGCATCACACCAGGGACATTAGCTAAATATTGAAGCGGGCTTAAAACAGAAGAAATGGACTGACGAAGAGGTTCTAGGCGATCATTAGCGATAAGTAATACCACCGACAAGATAATTGCCAGTGTTAATCTAAATTGTTGCGATATACCACGAACAAAAATTGGTTTCATAATTATCAGGCGGTGACATTTTAGCTATAGAAGTCAAAATATACACCGCCATTGGTTCGCTCTTTAGTTCTCTTCAGAGAATAAGTCGCCACCGTGCATGTCGATCATCTCTAGCGCTTTACCGCCACCACGAGCAACACAGGTTAGCGGATCTTCAGCAACCATCACCGGGATACCGGTTTCTTGCATGAGCAAACGGTCAAGATCACGCAATAATGCGCCACCACCGGTTAATACCATGCCACGCTCAGAAATATCTGAAGCCAGCTCTGGTGGAGACTGCTCTAATGCAACCATTACCGCACTCACAATACCTGATAACGGCTCTTGTAGCGCTTCTAAGATTTCATTGCTATTTAGGGTAAAGCTTCTTGGTACACCTTCGGCAAGGTTACGACCACGTACTTCAATTTCAAGTACTTCGTCGCCAGGATATGCAGTACCAATAGTGTGCTTAATACGCTCAGCCGTTGCTTCACCGATTAAGCTACCGTAGTTACGGCGTACGTAGTTAATGATGGCATCGTCAAATTTGTCACCACCAATGCGTACTGATGACGAGTAAACCACACCGTTTAACGAGATAATCGCCACTTCAGTAGTACCACCACCAATATCAACAACCATTGAACCTGTAGCTTCTGATACTGGTAAACCAGCACCGATTGCAGCAGCCATTGGCTCTTCAATTAAGTAAACTTCACGCGCACCAGCGCCCATGGCTGATTCACGAATGGCACGACGCTCAACTTGTGTTGCGCCAACTGGCACACAAACAAGGACACGCGGGCTTGGACGGAAAAAGCTATTGTTATGCACTTGCTTAATGAAGTGCTGTAGCATTTTTTCAGTCACGTAAAAGTCAGCAATTACGCCATCTTTCATTGGTCGAATTGCTTGAATATTTCCAGGAGTACGGCCTAGCATTTGCTTTGCATCTGTACCCACAGCAGCTACTGATTTTTGTCCGCTGCTGCCACGCTCGCCACGAATCGCGACCACCGATGGCTCGTTTAGCACGATCCCCTCGTCACGAACGTAAATTAATGTATTTGCCGTACCTAAATCGATCGATAGGTCATTTGAAAAAACGCCACGCAGCTTTTTGAACATGTATCTAGCCTGTATTCTGTATCGTCAGAAGAAAGAAAAATCAGGTAACTTTATCAATGCCGCTGGCTTTCCACAAGACCGAACAGGTTAACAATCGCTAATCTAGGGTTTTTTTTTCTATATTAGGCAAATTAATTAAATTTTGACTTAAAACAGCCTATAAACGCTGAAAAAAACATCAAAAACCAACCTCCATGGAATCGCGATATCCAAGACTCACGGCTTAACAGCAGTAAGTTTTGGTCAGCGTTAGCTCAAAAGTAGTATTAATGACATTAAGGCAAATGACCTAAGCGCTAAAATCAGCAGCTAACGGACTTCGCGCCAATAGATAATCCGATCATGACCACGATAGCGACCAAAAAAAGCGCTAGCTCTTGGGTCATAAAGGGTGGTGGAAGATAAATCGTCCCAATCCCAATACCATTGCAGCCACACTGGCACAGTTAAAGGCGCGCTAACTTGGCCTCTATAATCATTAGGGCCAGTGATAAGTGCATTCCATAACAAGGTAAACTCACCGTTAGCAAAACTGCTTGATTGACCAGTTCGCTCAATCGCTTGGCCAGACGTTAATGCCGGTTCAAATTGATAACCCAATGCAGCATCATCAGTTTGACGAGTTAATGCTGGCGTAACCACACTACAACTATCTTCAACATTTGTAGCCCAGTCACTGCCATTCCAATATTCAGCACGAATTGGCATTTTTAGGGTATCGTTTTCAGCACCATAGGTATTATCCATCACGATGCGTCCATGGCGAAAACGCTGAGTAGAAAGCAATTTAGCATCACAATTGCTGCCACAAATGCCCGAGGTGGCCGCATTCATATCAGGGTTGGCCACAAAGGCGAAATCACCATCGTTGTCATCGACAATAACCCCAATATCAAAACTGTCAAAAGGGCCATCTTTACCAGGAGCAGCAAGCCTGCTCAGTGTCGCCATATAGCTACTATCCACAGTTGCGACACCTGCAACCCAAGAGCTTGCGGATATTGGCAATGCGCTCAAGCGATTGCGTTTATCATCGCCATCATCACTGTCTTCACCCACTAATAACGCAGTGGCTTTAGAGAAATTGCCTTGATAATTTTTAGTTACCTCACTGCCAATATTAAAGGCACTGATATTCATTGCCAGTGGGAATGGCTGGTCCATATAACTAAAGCCTGTGCAGCTAGGTAAAACACTCACGCCACTAATGGCGAATCTATCAGGTACAAAGCGGCCTATATTGCCCGAGCTTGCCAAAGGGATATCGTAAAAACTTGAACCTTCATAAGTGGATGGCGACTTAACTGTAAACTCAAATACCCCTACTTCACTGATAGATTGCGTAATAGTATTGGTATTATTAGTCGCAGCAATATGGTTGTAATTACCAATACTAAGACTGCCTTGCTCACCAGGTATTGGCGACACCAGTTCACTGCCCAAAGTCATCCCACTATGGATATAGTTAGGCGTAGTTAAGTTGTCACAAAAATCGCCATCATTATCAGACTGCCAAGCCATACCTTGTATCGTTAAATCAAACTCCTCACCGGCTTTTTTATATACATTGCAACTGCTATCGCCCGCTGCACAGCTAGCATTGGCATCAACAGGTTTAACGCATAAACCCACAGGAAAGCTGACAAATGAGTCTGCGCCCACCATCACTAATCCATCTTCCTCGCCAGTGCCATCGTATTGCGCATTTAATTGCATCTGACCCGCATCAGGGTAATTCACGCTAATATCGGCTTCGCCATTAGCATCAAAATCCAGCGATATCAGTGTGCGTGCGCCAACGGATGTCCCTATATCAGTTGCTGCGCCATTACCGGTTACTGCAACTTGCGCCCCAGATATAACTGAACTCGGCGAAACGTAATCACTCCAAAAGCCCACATCTTTAGTCACATCAGCAAATTGCGGTACGCACGCTTGTGAGGCATCATCTTTTTTCACCGCAGAAACGCTAATACCAGAGGCAGGTTTATTAGCCAGCTTGTCCGGCACAGTAAAAATAAAGCCGCTGTCAGCAAAATTAAAAGTACATTGCGCTGCTGTGGGGGTATTACCGGCAATGCTACACAAAGTCGTACTAAAAGGTTTAGCGCCTGGTGTTGAACCTGTGACATCTATCGTGACGGGTCCTGCCACATTATTACGCAACTCTAAGTTAGTACTACCATTGCTGAAACTAACCACATTACCACCAATCCAGCCACCGCCAGTGGCAATGGATACAGGGCTTAAGGTTGCCGTGACAAAGTCTGGGACGGTTTGTGAACAATCTGCATTAGCGCAAGCTTTCAAGGTCATCGGCTCAGCATTACAGGTTAACGCCGCACCAGTATGAGTGAATTCAAAATGGTCTATCACCACCCCTATCGGGTTGGAATCAAGCGCACAAATTTCAACATTATCAATTTCATGGTTATTAGTTGCCCCACCTGTCGAGCCTGTTAATGACAGTAAAAAATCAGTAGGGACATCAGACTGGTTAGGTTCTGATGCGGCATCAAAAGGGGAAATAAGCATTACGTAACCGTTGCCATCACCAGTGTCACGCTCAACACTGACCATAGATTGTCCAGCCACTTGGGAGTCAACAGTTATACGATAGCGATGATTTGCATTTTCATTATTATCGACCGTAGGCGACAAACAATCTCCATTAGGGTTATTTTGACCATTATTACAAGTACCACGTAGATAATCATAACCACTAGTACCTGAACCTGAGCCACGAACGGCTACAGACTGCTGTCTTCTACCAGGTCCTCCAGGGCCTCCCTCGGTAGAAAAGTTACCATATTCATCAATACCAAAACCTAACCACCCGCCAGCAAAACCATCGACATTCGAACGAGCACCGTAACCTAATGGACCACCATATGAACCTGGTTGAGGAGTAATTGAGGCATCGGATAACACAAAAGCGATACCATCAGCACCGCTACCAGCATAGGCGTAATGATCAAATTCAATAGTCACTAAGTTATCGGCTGCTGGGAAAAGTCGCTGATATGTCGATGACGTCGCCTGATTACCAGCAGCTTCGGTTATCCGAAGTCGACTATTCACAATAGCAGGAATAAACCCACCACGACTTTCAGAAACCACCCAATCATCACCCACATCATTGCGATTAAAGTCATCAGTAAAACATTGCGTAAGCGGTTCTATTTTTTCTATGGCTACAAAGCTGTATTTTTCATTAACATGATTTCTCTCTGAATTAGAATACCGATCTTCATCAGTGACCATGCTTAATTGAGAATTTGTCAGCAGACATCTGCGTAGCCAACCACCGTTATTACCCAGACGACTATTCTTACCTGCCACCAAAATAGGGGCTTGGGAAAAAGTGGTATTAAAGGAGCTTAAATATGCACACTGACCTGCAGGGTCGGTAGCACTGGTACTACTATAAGTATTGTAATTAGTACCAAACTGATAGTTTAGTGTTTCACCATTAAGCGTAAGTTCCCCTGCTCCCGACTGCAATGATAAAAAAGCCACTGTTTCAGCTTGAATATCGTTATTATTTAAATCAGCAGGCTGACATTTGGAATTAGATCTCACTTCTGCGGTATCTAAGGCTATTTCCACACCATTACCAGTTGATTGAGATGTCGTATTAAACCAACAATTATTGGCCTTAGTTTGTATTTGGTGCAAAAGAACATCCTGACTGCTTGGCAAGATGACTTCCGTATAAGGCGTATTTCCTCCAAACATTGCCTCATCGATATCAACTGTACCAGCAATCAATTGAGTGTTGTTTGATAAAGCATGACTACCTTCTGTAACCGCTACCCAGTGGACTTCGGGCATAGCCTTTGAAGGTAAATAAGCAACATTTGAACTAGGTGGCTCTTGTTGCTCCCAGCTAAAGCCAGATGTGGTGACACTGCCTTGTTCTAAAAAGACTGAAGCGGGGCCATCACCATTTGCATCAGTCTCAGAAATAGTCGGCATTAAGAAGATAAGCGGTGTTGAGCCTGTGGGGAAAGGCGTCTCAAAACTAACACTCCCTGTTGTAGCTCCAGTATTCGGATCAGTTATAGATATAGACTTACCGTATTGGATATGGAATGGAGTTACGGGTTCTGACAATGTAGCGTTAATAGTTGAAGAGTCCATATTCAAAACTTTAGCGGTAACACGACCATTAATAATTGACTGATTGGTCATTGACAAAGTCCCATCAACAAAAAGCAACCCATTAACAACCGACTCACTGGACAATGTTAGTGAACTATAGGTAATTAACTGCAATTCAAAGTTATTACCATCATTCAGCTTTACTCGATCACTCCAACTTGCAGACTGGTTAACAAAAATTCTCACATCGCCAAGTAGCTCTATCACTGAGTCACTACCTAAAACCAACTCATCAATCCAATAATCTCCTGGAGCTAAAATCAAGGTACTGCGGTTTGTCGCCTCTAATTTTTTAAAACGATATTCATTAAAATCATTTGTAATAGTAGCCGTACAATTATCTAGCTTAATCTCTGTAAATTCATTTTCACCGTCATCACCCAATGTTATTTGAGCATTGTTATTACAAGAATCACTACCAGCCTTGCCATTACTAGTCTCAAATTTGTTAGTGCCGTTCATCGCTAAGCCACGGATGTCTCTACCAGAAATAGTACATAGACGATTGCCACCAGTGGCTGTATCACAACTTTCGCTACTGCCATTGCCGATGCTGCTGGAGCAAAACTGTAGATCTATACCATTGGTACCATTAATACGGCTTTGATTATTCATAACTAACTGTGTGTCTAAAGAACAGCTACCGTTATTATTATCACGATGCCCCTGCGTCACATCAGCCCAAATATCACTCTGGTCAATAACTTCAAATGCATAAGCTGGCATTATCAAAAAACAACACATAACTAACGCTGTGACACTACTTTTTAGAAAACTAATCACCACGGGCTTCTACCTCTACTTGTCGATTAACCCGCAGGCAATCTGTTGTAGCCGCATCGCCGCTACAATTACCGGTTTCACAAACTGCATAGCTAAGAATGCTATATTGGGTCACGCCGTTAGCCACCGTAGGGGTACAAATCACTGAAACTCTACAGCCGTGAAAACCAACGGTTGATGGCGCTATCCAATCGTGGCGAACTGAATTACAAACACCAACGCCACCAGCAACCGGAAATAAACTTGCTAATTCAGCATCTGCGCCGCTATTGGCGGCAAATAAGGCTCTGGCGCCCCACACTTCGAGGTTCACAGCATCATCGCTATCTTCCAGCATCCGAATTAATGTGCCAGCCAGTAAAAACATGACAATTAAGACAAAAATAGCAATCACCAAGGCGCTGCCTCGTTGACGTCTTGCTATTAAGCCACTAGCGCTTAGTGCCTTGTTTAAGGGGTTATGGAACATTCGTCACCTTAACTTGATGCTGATATTTGAACGTTTCGCCATTAACACTAAATCTGGGTTCAATATGGACTATGGCATTTCGCATTAGGTTTTGTTCAGTCAGTTTAATAGCAGGCTCTAGTAGCAGATTGTTACTAACATTTTCTGCCATCAATACCGCAGTGCCCATTTGCGATGGTGCGGGCTGACTCGCTATATAGCCATAGTCAGCGTAACGATAAAGTTTTACCTCACTATTGCCTATAGGGCTTTCAAAACAATAACTAATAGGCTGACTAGCAAAGTAAATTCGCTTAATTGGCGACTGCTCGGCAAATTGAGCTAGGCCAGTAAATGTTAGCGTAAGCACATTGGCTGAACTTGAACTTGATTGCAGTTCAAAGCGTTTGTTTCTGCTGGCTTGATATACATCGTTAACGCCGCTGCTATTGCTAGCGAGTGGGTAAACCAGCGCATATTGCCCTGCATTAATGCTAATGCCATTATCAATCACTGTGCCGCTGACAAGGGCATCATCAGGGTAAATGGGCAGCTCAAGGTAACTGGTGCTCGAATCAATGGGCAATAGCTCAATACATTGATAACTGCCACCTGTTGCAGTGCGTAATCTGACGCTATTTGGCACTGCATTACGAATATCACGGGTCATGCGCTCAACCGCAAAACGGCTTTGGCTAAGCACTTGATCAATCGAGCTTGATTCAACAAAAATACGGGTACCAAAAATAATAAAACCGCTAACCCCAACCACCAATATGCCCAAAATCAAAATGACGGTGACCATTTCAATTAAGGTAAAACCGACCTGTTTAACGCCTATATTTGATAAAGGTTTTGCCCGTTGCAGTAAGCCCATTAGTAATTACTCCTTACCGCTTGGTAAGTGATCACTTCACCAGCAGGTGTAGTGACATCTACAGTAATTAATTTTTCGGCTTGGCCGTTAAGGTATGACACATCAACTTCTAACTCATAGCCCAAATACACCTCGGCGTAGGTCTGGTTTGAGTCAAGCATGAGACTGCTAATATTCAAGCCTTTGTAATCATCCACATCATTGAAATTATTACGGCTTTCACCGTTTGGCCCCAGCGTGGTTGAACAAGCTACCCCAGCAGCAGAATTACACGCTGGTATACCACCATTTGGATCGGTATTTTCATCAAAGCGCTTACCCCAAATCTCATTCATCACCGAATGGGCTAGCTCAGCAGAGCGAACTCGGGAAAGTGTTTCAACAGCGCGATCAGCTTGGGGTAACAGCATTGAGGTCATCAGTACAATGGATATGCTCAACACAAGCATACCCACCACTAGTTCAATCAAAGTAAAACCTGATTTTTTAGTTGTAAAAGCATTAAATGGGGATAATTTATAAGCCATGAATATAGCCCTCAGATTCCATTGCAATATCTAAGGTTTCATCGGCTACCGCATTAAAACACAAGCCTGAACAATTGATGTTTGAGCGGCCATAATTATCAAAATCTAAAAAGAAGGTCGTCGCGCTTGTACTGGCCAGCTCGATATAAGCGCCACCCTGAAAAGCTTGTTCCACTTCTGTTCTCAACAGGTTTGCGGTATTACAGCTTGCGGAGGCGGTGTTAATCGTTTGCGAATAGTGGCTAAGCTGATAACCCGTTGGCGACACACTAATACGATAACAACGATCGCTATTATTCATTGCTCTTAACTGCACTTGGCGCAGCTCACTAATAAATTCGTTTCGCAAAGAATACGCGCTATAGCTGGACTGGGGGATGAGCCTTGGGATCACAAACACAGCAATAATCCCTACGATTAGAATCGTAGTCACCAGCTCAACTAAGGTAAAGCCACAATGAACGCGTTTATGTTTAAGCCCGAGTGAAAAGATCGTTACCACCTATCAAAAAGTAAATCAGTTATATAGTATGGCAAAATATAGCATAAACGTCTTGATATCCTTTATTAAAATTGCCATTTAGCCTATTGATAATGTTAGCCAGTAGTAAGCTTACATACTGAAATACTGCCAATAAAAAAGCCTGCAACAGCAGGCTTAAGTTTTGAAGCGATTTCATACTAACAATCAGAAGCTGTAGGTAAAGTTAAAAATGTTGGGAGTGTATTCTCTCCTTCACTTTCGGTATAAGTCAGCTTGCAAGCTTCAGGAGCGCCTACTTGAACGATCTCAATAGATTTAGGCACATCTGCAGCAGCAGATACCACGGTAAAATCCCATTCATCGTCTGAAATATCTACCGCTTTTAATAATTCAGCTTTTGTTGCTGAAATATAGCCAAATACTGTGACAGCATCTGTTGCTGCACCAATATCCACCGAACCTGGAGATTTTTTCTCTTCACCCGCAAGTGCCGCCTTTGAATATACAAGGCTATTAGCACCTTGAATCGCCGCTTTAACACCTTGTAAAGTTGATACGCGGGCATCACCTTGTAAATTGATAAATTTTGGTGCTGCAGTAACCGCTAAAATACCTAAAATAATAATGACTACCACTAACTCAATTAAGGTAAAACCTTGTTGCTTTTGCATATATAAAAACCTTGAATAAAAATGAATAACTTCAGCTCAAAAATTACGAGCTTACCCCTTTATGGCAACAATTTTATCACTCCTTTATGAGTATCATGTGTTACCGAGGTTACACAGCAGAAAAAATATTCCCTTTAAAAACAAAAAAGCCTGCATAAGCAGGCTTTTAATATCCAAAAATCTAATTTAACAAAGATCGGGATCTGTTACTGCTGTATAAACGGGCAATACACCGTCTCCAGCTTCCTCATAAACTAAATCACAAGTATCAGGAGCGCCTCTTTGATAAATAGTAGCTTCCCCATCAGTAGTATCATCGATAATCCAATCATTTGAACCTGTATCAATATCAGCTAAAGCATCGAAGGTCACATCTAAAGCTTCTTCCAAATCGTCTTGTTTTGCTTTTATGTAACCATATACAATATTTAAATCTTCTGCGCCGGAGCCAATATCTAGAGTATCTTCATCCTCAGATTCTTTACCAGCCAAAGCTGCTTTAGAATAGACTAATGTATTACCACCTTGGATAGCAGCTTTCATGCCAGCTAAAGCAGAAACTCTCGCATCACCCTGCAGATTAATAAATTTAGGTGCTGCGGTTACCGCTAAAATACCTAAAATAATAATCACGACAACTAGTTCAATTAATGTAAAACCATTTTGCTGTTTCATAAAGACTCCTATTAACAACCGTTATCAGTAATCACATAAGTAGGGATTGTATTAGCATCAGCAGCTTCGGTATAAACCAACTTACAAGCTGTAGCACCCACTTCTGCTGGTGAACCATTTTGAGTGATGGTTAGAGTCGGTGTAGTTCCAGATGTACCAGCAACTACAATCCACTCAGTATCTGCTGCACCAAACTCTGCATCTATAGCTTTATTAAACTCGGTTATGTCAGCTTGAATATAACCATAGTTAGTAATAACTTCATTACCTGTGCCAGCACCAATATCAACACCATTTTCTGGAGCAGCAGCCCAATCACCAGTTGCTTTCTTCTCATGACCATCAATCGCCGCTCTAGCAAACACTAACCCGTTAGCGCCTTGAATAGCACCTTTAACACCTTGCAGTGATGCTTGACGTGCATCTGACTGCAAATTAATAAATTTAGGCGCTGCGGTTACCGCTAAAATACCAAGAATGATAATAACTACTACTAGCTCAATTAATGTAAAACCTTGTTGCTTACGTTTGATTTGCATAATGTCGACCCTCTTTAAAAAATAAAATTTATGGCATTTACAACATTACTTAATAATCCTTATTCAGTAATTAACTATTACTTTCAGCGTGATTAAGGCTTTAGTTACCTTAATCAATAAATTAATCGTTACTAAAACTGAATACTTGGCCAGTACCAGGATTATAAGTCACACCTTTTGCTCCAGCGGTATTTAAGCTCGGTGTTGGCGCCGGAACACCTGTATTGGTATTCAAGGTTAATGAAGCAATTTGATGATAGACACAAACATCAATACTTTGAACCACTGAGCCATCGATACCGGTAGCCGTTCCGCCAATACCCTTTTCAACTTTTACTGTGTAGCGTAAATCACGCGCGTCTTCAGTATAGATGTCGTTACGAGGGGCACTTTGCAGCACGCTATTAAACACTTCCTGACACGTTAGGTCAGTCATTGCTGTAACGTCAGTATTTGTACGACCTGTCGGAAAACCAAAGCGAGTATCTAAAGAAACAACCGTACCATCTAAAATCACAGAGGTATTACGACGACCGTCCACTTCCCACTGGGCGCGAACAAAACCCACCGCAGTCGCCAAACCACCAGCAACACCTTCGACACTGGCGTTTTGCGCATCTTCAGTGACATTTAAAAAACGTGGTATTGCGGTTGCCGCTAACAAGCCTAGAATGACAATAACAATAACCAATTCGATTAAAGAAAAGCCTTGTTGCTTCATTTTCATATAAAATACCTCTATTGAGACTGACACCTATTTGAGCTGCAGTCATATTGCCTATTGTTAACGAGCTAAAGCTTATATGTAAATAAATTTTAGCACTTAATGTAGATTAAACACCTGTATCGATTAAAATTTAATCTAACCCGGTGAAAATAACCCGCCCCGATGAAACCTGATAACTAATGCTACCACTTTGCGCTGTTGCGAAATGACAAATCTCTAATTCGGTTTGGTAATTTACCTTAACTCCCATATCTAGCAAGTTGCTTGCCATCAATTGTTGCCATAACTCAACACAACCCTGTGCGGAGGCGGATTTTAGCATTGGCCAGCCAAAAGTCGACATCAAAATAATATTATCCTCCCCAGCCAACTTATCATTTTTAAGTTGTTTAGCTGAACCTGAAGCTAGGTTTTCCCAACTTAACTTCAAGCGCTGAGGCTTGCCCTGACTAAGCCACTGGCTTTTTACCATCGCCAGCACATACAGCAGCCGATTATGTTCTCGGTGGATACTTTGAGCGCCGATACTCTCGACGCTTGCAAAATGTTTCGCTCCGATAACAACCATAATCACGAGCACTAAGGTGATGCTGATAATACGGATATAGCTCTTAACCAAATTATTTTCTGATTGCTGTTGTTTTTGCATTATGCAATTAACTCAAACATTGTGGCGTTATGCATTGTTAGCCACCTTTGACCACATTGAGCATATCCCACATTGGCAGATAAATACCCAAGGCCAAAATTAATACAATGCCTGCTACAAAGCCAATTAAAATCGGCTCTAATTTGGCGGTTAAATTCTTTAAATCGTAATCCACTTCACCTTCATAAAAATCAGCAGCATCATTAAGTAATTTATCGATTTGACCGGTTTCTTCGCCTACTGCCACCATCTGCAGCACTAATGGTGTAAATAAACCACTGTGGTTTGACACCCTTAGCATTGATTCACCAGATTCAATTCCGCGGCGCATGGCAACAATACGGTCATGCATATAACTATTATCTACGGCATCTGCCACTAAACTGAGCGCTTGAGTCATAGGCACACCCGCTCCCAACATCATCGAGAAACTGCGGCAGTAGCGCGATAAGGTTGAGCGTTCAATGATTGAGCCCACCGCAGGAATATGTAATTTCCATTTGTCCCATTGTCGCTCACCTTTTTCGGTGTGATGCCAATATCGAATGCTGACAATAATGGCCACTAAAACCACTGTCATTACATGCCAATAATTAACAAATAAATTAGAGGTGTTAATTAAAATTTTAGTTGCCCACGGCAGTTCGGCGCCAAAACGGGAAAACATATCAGCAAACTTTGGAATAACCATGATGTTCAACACCACCATGGCAATACCGATGGCTATCAGTACGAATATCGGATAACGCATAGCTGACTTTATTCGGCGGCGAGTCTCTTGCTCTCGTTCGATATAGCCAGATAACTGAATAAAAGCATCTTCCAATTTACCGGTGTTTTCACCCACATGAACCATAGAGATAAACAGCGAATCAAAAATATCTTGATGCTGATTCATGGCGGCAGATAAAGGGCGACCTGAGGTTAATTGCTCTGAAATATCATTAAGGGCATCTTTCATTCGTTGGGAATGCGTAGTTTCAGCCAAACCTGCAATAGCACGCAAAATTGGAATGCCAGAGCGAGTTAACGAATACATTTGCCGAGTAAAAATTTGTAGCTCTTCTAATGACACTTTTTGAGTAAAAATACCGCCAAGATTAAAAGGCTTGGTCGGTTTTACTTCACGCAGCTCAAGGGGAATAATGCCACGAGACATTAACGCATCTGCGGCGCTATTCTCGTTAGCTGACTCAATTAAGGCAGTAACGGCAGCGCCTTGGGAGTTTCGTCCTCGATACTGGAATGTCGGCATAATTAGACCCCTGAAGCAATATTATGCAGAGCGGGGGGCTCCATTCGCAGCTCACTGACATCTTCAACCAGTTTGGCTACCTCTTCTATGGTTGTCATGCCATTAAATAGATATTCAAATGCTGAGTCTGCCAGCGGCACAAAACTTGGGCTTTGCTTGGCGGCATGGGCAAAGTCTTGCGGGTTACCGGTGCGCATCGCATCCACCATGGCATCATCAAGCTCAAGAATTTCAAAAATACCTATACGACCACGGTAGCCGGAGCCATTACAGCTTTGACAACCTGTACCTACTTTAAAGTTGGCTTGGCTAGGATCTTTTTTGCTTACGGCGTTAATCCAAGCTAATTCGCCTGCTGTAGCTTGGTAATCAGTCGCACAGTTCGCACATACGCGGCGCACTAACCGCTGGGCAATAATCACCCTTAGCGCACTGGCAACTAGGTAACTGGCTGCGCCCATATCGAGTAAACGTAGCGCACTGGTAATGGCATCATTGGTATGCAAGGTCGATAACACAAAGTGACCGGTTAATGCGCCTCGAAGGCCAATTTCGACGGTTTCTTGATCACGCATCTCACCCACCATGATGATATCGGGATCTTGACGTAAGGTGGTACGTAGTACATTGGAAAAATCTAAGCCTATCTTATGATTTACCTGTACTTGGTTAATCCGCGGCAATTGGTATTCCACCGGATCTTCAACGGTAATGATCTTAGTATCAGCTTTGTTCAACTCACTTAAAATGCCATACAAGGTGGTGGTTTTACCGCTACCAGTTGGCCCTGTCACTAACAGCATGCCGTGAGGTCGCTTAATCTGTTTACGAATGCGCTGCAGAATATGATCCGGCATACCGGTTTCATTCAACGTCAGTAAGCCTGCTGATTGATCCAATAAACGCATTACCACCGACTCACCATGATAAATCGGCATGGTAGACATACGTATATCAATTTTGTGGCCTTTTACCTCAATATTAAAACGGCCATCTTGTGGCATACGCTTTTCAGAGATATCAAGTCCAGCCATTAGCTTTAAACGCAGTACTAATGCTGAGGCAATATTGACTTCATCTAAGGTGTTTTCATGTAACTGACCATCGATACGCTGACGAATACGCAGTACTTTTTCACCGGGTTCAATATGAATATCCGAGGCACGCATTTGCACAGCATCTTCAAAAATCGACTGTAATAATTTAACCACTGTGGTTTCATTATCACTGTCACTGTTGGTGATACTGGCCAAGTCGAACATGTCATCTGCGGCATATTCTTCTTCTAATTCACCCGCGATTTTTGCAATTTCATCGGTGCGTCGATAGAGGTTATCGAAGGCATCCAGTAACTGTCGCTCTGGCGTCACCGCAATGGTCAATTTTTTCGGTGCTACAAACACTTCAAGGTGATCGATTGCTTGTAAATCAGCAGGATCGCTCATCGCCAAGGTCACGCTGTCAGCGGTGGCTTCAACGACTAAGGCGCGATACCGGCGCGCCTGTACTTCAGGGATCAAACTGACCACTTCAGCAGGAATAGAAAGACGACTGATATCTAAATAAGGCAGATTAAGCTGCTGGGATAAAAACTTCAGTAATTGATCTTCAGTAATACAGTTAAGATCAATTAAGGTACGACCGAGTTTTTTACCGGAATTACGCTGCTCCGCTAAAGCCTGCATTAACTGATCGTTTGAAATAATGTGTTCTTGAACTAGTAGATCGCCCAAACGCATTTTCAATTTAGGTTTCATTGGCTACCTCCTAGTTGAATTAAACGCTGCTCTATATAAGTCATAGCACCCGTTGATAAACCTCGATATGACATCGCTTTTCGATAAGCATCTGCCGCCTGAGGGTATTGTTGTTGTGAATCTAACGCATAGGCTAATCCCATCCACCAGCGCGCTTGCGAGGGTTCAATGGAAAGTAATGAGCGATAAGCCGCTTCTGCCAGTGCAAATTGACCTTCTTGTTGTGCAATATCACTTTGTAACATCCACTTGTCTCTGGCCCATTCGCTGTTATCGTCTATCTCACTCAAGGTATTGAGCGCTTTATTGGGACTAAACGCGGCGATTTGCACTTTTGCCTTTAAGATGGCTAATTCAACCTCTTCAGGAAAAAGGCTCACCCCTTGGGCTAAAATTTGCTCGGCTCTGCCTAAGTTATTGACTGAGTAATACAGCGCGGCGAGTTGCTTTCTTGCTTGATGCATAGAAGGCTGCAGTACTAAAGCTTCATAATAATTTTTAATCGCTTGATCAATTTTTTGCTGCTGCTCAGCCACTTCTGCTGCGTCGAATTTTTTCTTCGCTAATTGTTCATTAGTTAAGGTCACTTCTTTAACCGCCATGTGACCTTTTTGATTTACATTGGCCACGGTTGCACTGCTGCTTGAACGGCGATGTTGGGCAAAATGCACTTTTACATCCGCCGTTTTATCAGCCACTTTGACGGCTTCAGGCTCAACCAGCGTTTGGTGTTGTGTTACTGCCTTAGCTTCTGCGCTGAGGCTTGCTGGCTCACTAACGACTATGTCTTGTTGCTCAGCTAACGCTACATTTACTAGCTCTACATTTGCTAGCTTTGATTGCTGGTTAGCATCAGTTTCATTTAGCTTACTTTTATTTAGATCACTTTCTTTTAGCTCAGCGCCTGCAAGCTGATCCGAGGCTTTAATCTCAGCCTCAGTAATATTATTCTCAGTCTCTTGCTGCGCTATGGTTACCTTCGCACTGGCATTGCTAGTATCAGCCTTAGACTGAAGATTATGCTCAGCCAAAGGCTGCAGGTTTTGTAATTGCTTACCTTGTTGATAAAGCATGAAGCCTAATATCAACATGGTAATTATCATCACCAGCGCGATGAATAAGCCTCGGTTCGCCCCCATTGCTGAGCCAGATGTTGATTCTGGTTGCAACTGACTGTGGAATTGCACTTTGGGAGTAACAAAAGCCTCAGTCGTATTGGCAGCGCCATTTTCATCTACTGCGGTTTGCTGGCGCTTATCTAAATCTTTTAAAACTTTATTTATTACGCTCATATTGACTCACTTAAAACAGCTAACCAGTCAACATCGACAATATATAAACATGTCAGTGATGCGCTAATAATTAATATAAAAAATACCCAAGCATTTATGGTATTGCTGGGTGATAGATGTGTGGCATCTTCAGTATCGGCAATGGCTGCGCGGCAATGTGATGTGCTTATTTGCGCTCGCCCTTCTGCATAACACAGCAACATGGCTTTATTAGCAATTACATTAACTAACCGTGGTATGCCTCTTGCCGCTTGGGCGATTAATTTAATGTCTTTATCACTAAACAAACCTTTGCCTTGGTAGCCTGCAACACTTAAGCGATAATTAAGGTACGCTTTAATTTCATCCCATACTAATGGCCTAAGGCTATAACTAAAGGTGATCCGCTGTTTTAGCTGCCGTATTGCTGGGTCTTGTAAGCGCTTATCTAGTTCTGGCTGACCAAACAACACCACTTGAATTAACTTGGCGCTTTCAGTTTCTAAATTGGTAAATAGCCGCAGCGTTTCTAAACTGTTATTAGGTAAGGCTTGAGCTTCATCGAGCACCAGAATCACTTTAAAGCCTTGGCTGTTGAGCTCAAGTAAACGGCTTTGAATTAAGCTGGTAAGTTGCTGCTGATTGAGGTTTTCAGTTAATAAAACCCCGAGCTCCGCCGCTAACGCCCAACGAAGCTCGTCAGGGGTTAAATAAGGGTTCGGTACATATGCGCAGTGATAATTAGTCGGTAAATCGTTCATCAGCTTACGACAAATCAGCGTTTTACCTGTCCCTACCTCACCAGTTACTTTAATAAAGCCTTCACCATTAGCGATGGCAGTTTGCAGCACTTGTAACGCCTCCACATGGGGCGTCAAACCAAAGAAAAACTGTGTATTTGGCGTAAGCGTAAACGGTAACTGACTCAGGCCAAAGTGCTGCTGATACATAATGTTTGCTCGTGCTTACATCGCTATTCTTGCTCTGGGTACCAACGATCTAACAGGTCTTTTGAACGTTTTAGCTCATTGGTCCAGGTGTCTGCGCCAACAACCGTAGGCTTAAGCATAATGATAAGCTCGGTTTTTTTGGTTGATTTACTGCGGTTGGTAAATGCTTCCCCTAAGAAAGGAATATCACCCAGTAGCGGCACTCTAGAGACGATTTCAATATTCTCGCTCTTCATTAGGCCACCGATCACCACCACATCACCTGATGACGCTTTTATCACAGTGTCAGATTCACGGATTTCACTTTGCGCTAATGGCAGCTCTAATGATGAGCCACTCACTTTAATTTCTTTGATTTGCTCAGACACATCAATCACTGATGGATGAACATGCAACAAGACATTGCCTTCACCATCAATTTGCGGGGTCACATCTAAGGCTATCCCCGAAAAGAATGGCGTGAGTTCAACTTGCGGCGTGGTCACTGGCGTTGTTCCTGCAACCGTGGTTGATGATACGTCAGTAACAAAGTACTCATCATTACCCACTTTGATCACTGCTTTTTGGTTGTTAGATGCGGTCACCCGAGGGCTTGAAAGTACATCTACATCCCCTTGGGTATCCAGCAGGCTTATCATGGTGCTAAAGTCGGTACCGGTTAAGCTGACAGAGGTCACCCCACCTATCACATTAGTAATTTGATCGCTTAAGCCATTACCCGGTGAAGTGCCAAAACTAATGTCTGTGCTACCTGCATGGCCTAATACGTTATCCCATTGAATACCTTGCTGATAACCATCAGATAAGGTCACTTCTAAAATCTTGGCTTCCAGAATAACCTGACGCTGTAAGTGGGTTTCTGCAATATTTAAAAAGGTGCTGACTTGGCGTAGCTCGTTTGGAAAAGCCCTCACAGTTACTAAGCCAGCTTGAGGGGTAATCACCACTTGGCGTCCACCACCGGTATCGCCAATAATTGATACTAAGGTTTTTTCTAGCTCACCCCAAAAATTTGACTTGGTGGTCGAGCGAATAAAGGTGCCGTTGGTATTATCGTTACCATCGTTATTGCTATTATTACTGCTGTTATTTGAGCTATTGCTATTACTGTTATTTGAACTATTGCTGTTTGAATTAGAGTTTGAGTTGTCATTACTATCTGAGATACGGCCAGAACTGACAGAGGTTAGTGATAAGCCTTCACGTTCCATATAAATATAATTTAACGGATAGGTTTCAGTGCGCATGCCCGCTGGGAAGATCCGTAAAATACGGCCATCTTGGCTAACTTCATAACCATAAATGTCCTCAATCACTTTAATCACTTCAGAAAGCGTCACGCCATTGAGCGATACAGAAATAGAGCCCGTCACATCAGGGTGCACCGCCACACTTAAAGGGGTGCCTTGGACTAAACTTGGGAAAAACACTTTTGCATCAACATCGTTAGCAGACACATCAAAGCGGCGCTCAGTCGGTAAAGATGCACTGGTTCTGCCAAGGGAACTTGAACCATTTAATTCACGCTGCACATCTTCAGGCATTTGCGCTGGCGGCGGGACAATATTTTGCGCCGCTTGTGCTTGCTCAAGAGATTGACTCAGCTCACTTTTAGACGTGGTTGGATCGGGTCTGTCTGTCGTTTGACAGCCCAACAAGCACAGGGATAGCAGAGGGGTTATATACTTAATTACATTCATTGTTATTGATTTCCTATCGCTCTGTTATCGATTGAAATAGCGTTAATTTTCTGCCATCAGCTAAATTAACGTATTGCTTTCCAATATATTCAATTCGTACCCCTTCGACGCGATCACCAACAAAAAATATTTTGTTGTTAATCACCGCATGGGGTTTATTACTATGCATTATGCTATTAAGTACTAATGAGCCCGGACGATTAACTTGAGTCGATGACACTGCGTAGCCTTTGCCTGGTAGTGTCGGATCTCTCAATGCTTTTGCAAAACTTAAGCTACTGAATAGCAAAAAGCTTAGGCTGATAGCACAGGTGATTATGAGTATCTGCTTATTGTGCAACACTAATAAACTCCTTATTAATACTTAAGGTATAAAGCTCTATTTCTACTGTGGCATTGGGGTGTTGCTCAACATGGTAATCGAGACGCTTCCAATATAATTTGTCTGGCATCGCTTCAATGGACTGAATAAATTTTAAAATAGCAAAATAGCGCCCTTCTAGGGTCAAGCGAATACCATGGCTATATAAGTTCATTTTGTCTTCTTCGCCCACCTCAATAAGTGGCTGCGGGGCGATAGAGGAAAATGACACTAACTTCACATCGTTAATATTACCCAGCAAAGTGGTTAATACTGTCGGCATATAATTGGCTGGCACCATGGAGATCATCTGGCTTTCTAAATTGGCATCCATCTGCTGATTTTGCTGCTCAATCATGGTCAATCTATTGCGATAATCGCTATTAGGATCCATGGCTAATCGCTGCTGATAAAGCGCAATTTGTTGCTCTGAAATATCATTTTCAGATTCAATTTGCGTGACTTGATGTGACAGCTTTAATCTTTCTTTCCAGATAGTTTCAACCGGAATATAAAGCAGCATTGCGACAACAATTATGCTGGCAAGGGCAATCAATACTCTTTCGCGCTGACTAAGCTCATTAAACTGAGTGGCGAGTTTTTGCCATGTTTGCTTCATTGCTTCGCCCCCTGTTCAGCAGTGCTCGCCAACTTAAACGCCAAAGGCTGGTTTTCGCCTCTATCCATTGTCATGGTGGCAAAGGCATAACCTTTAAGGGTTTCAGTGGTTTTTAATCGCTCAACCCATAGCGGAATGCTCTGGGGGTGAGAGCCAAAACCTTCAAATTCAAAATATTGCTGATTAATCACGATACGGTTTAGCCACACAGAACTATCAGATACAGAGGCAAGATCGGTGAGCAGGCCTGCGTAGCCATGACTTATCATGTTATCTCGTTGTTTTATTTCATCTGATAATAATTGCTTTAACTCTAGACGTTGCTGCTCAAGCTCGACTTTAGCAACTAAATCCGCATCCGGTTGACGGGTGGATAATTGCAGCTCTAACGCCGCTTTTTGGTTGTCTAATTGCAACTTTTGCTTTGATAATGCGCCGTGCTGACTGGCAAGAGTCGACTCCAACCAAAAACCAACACCCCAGGCGATAAGGCTGAGCACAACTACGGCGGCAACCGCCAGCATCATGCGCTCAAAAGATAGCCTTAACTTGGCGGGCAATAAGTCTACGCTAAACAGGTTAACCGTGGTTTTGATCACTTAACACCTCCAGCGAGTTGCGCATATGCCATGGCGGCAAAATGACCATTTACTGAGTCGTGTGAGATCACACTGACCGTTTGATTAAAGTTTTGTGCAACCAAAGGCACCAAGGCTTGGGATTCACCACTGATAAGTAAATTAATCGAATGAACTGGCGCTTGGCGTAATTGGCTCTCGAAGTAATCCATTGAGCGTTGGATTTCTAAACTCAAATTATCGGCTAATCCATATTGTAAGTCTTGGGCACTGGCGCTATCTATTTGACTGAAACCGCGCACTCGGCGCTGCATTAATAGCTCGCCTTGCTTAACCACGGTTAATAGCAACTCTTGCCCTGATACATGACTAACAATCATGTGGGCTGACTCATCGTCAAATAAGTGGGTCATGGCAAGTTCTTCAATGCTGATGCCGCTAATGACAAAACCATGATGCTCACAAGCTTGTGCCAATTGTGACAGCTGCGCTTTATTGGCTACCACCACATTAATTTTTCCGGATGTATTTAACGAAGACTCAAAGTAATCTAATTGAATGTTGCCAACAGGCTCTGAAACTAAATCTTTAACCGACCACAATAGCGCCTGAGTTAACTCTTGTGCTTGTACATTGGGTTTGTCGGCAGTGACTAACTGATAAAAGGCTTCACTCAAAACAATTTGAAGCTTAGCTGCACCAAATTCTTGCTGTAGCATTTCAAAGGCTTTTGAGTAATTATCGCCATTAAAAGCGATTTGATGAATAACACTGTTTTTAGCCGAGTTTGCAAAGGATTTTGTTTTTGAATCAGTTTGTTGTTCAGCATTGCTGACAATATTAGTCTGAAAAACTGAAATCGTATCCGCGCCAAGGTATAAGCCTAACTCTGTAGTAGGCTGAGGCTTGCGCCAAAAAGCTAATGTGTTCAAAAAACCATTTTTCATTCAAAACCCTGTGCTTCAATGACTCGCAAATGTAATGACATAGAAAAGCAACTCTACGCAGCCAAAATCAAACCAATTATACAACATCAAAATAGCGCACTTACCGAGATGTCATAACGACTATAGCCAACTAAGACTAAAAAAGTGTCAAAAAAATAACGAGTGTCATTTTAACCTCTAGTCCCTTAATTTTATGGGGTAATATTTGGCTAATTTTCCATTATACATAAGATAGGTTGTTAAACGAAGATATACAAGTTTCACACTTGTTCATCAAACATGCTATCACTGTTAAATGTGCTAAAATCTGCTGAGTAAATGGCCAAAATCTATCATTGCTCCCAGAACGGCTACCGATAACGACCCACTATGAGTCGTTACTGATACTGTAAGATACAATTATTGTACCAATTTATAGCAAAACGCTTTTAAGCTAGCCCAAACAAGGTCAATACTAATGGTTAAAAAAGTCACCTTGGGCGGCACTAACACCGAGAATTTTTAAAGTTTGCCACTCTTCAAAACTGCTGACACCTTCAGCAAATACCTGCACTTCAGCGCGATATAAGCCACCAATTAAGCTACGAATAAACAATTGGTTTTCTGACTTTAAATGGATTTGGTGAATAATAGAGCGATGCAATTTTACTAAGTCAAAATGACACTCTTGAATATAGTGAGTGCCCACAACTTGCAAGCCCACATGGTCAACACACAACCTGGCTCCTATTTTGCGAAGCATTTCGAGCGTGGCTACCAAGTCTTGTTGATGTTTGACCACAATATTTTCAGCCACTTCAAAAGTAAGCCTTGATGCTAAAGGGCGATGCTCAAGTAATGTGGTTTGTAGCCAGCGCGTAAAAGCGCGACTGGTTAGCGAATCGAGGCTTAAATTAACACTAAAATGCTGTTGGTTATTAGCCATTAGCTCGAACAATACAGTTTCAATTAATTGCCGCTCAATTTGCGGCATCAAGCCACATTTGTTGGCCATAGGTATAAATAACGTCGCCCTAACCTCATTACCTTGATTATCAATAGCCCGGCTAAAGACTTCCTGATGACAAGTTGCGCCATCGCTATCAATCACTTTTTTAGTAACAGTCACAAAGCGGCGGTTAACTAAGGTGCTTTCTAAGAAACTGCGCCAACGCACCGATCCTTTGGCGATCTCTTTATCCACAGCGCCTTTGTCATACATAAACCAGTTATTATTTCGTTGCAATTGCGCTGCTTTCAAGGCCATTTCAACTTCTTCAACGATCTGCTGCTGCTGATCGCCAGCCTTATAAAAGGCCGCTCCCAAATGAATATAGTTATCTTGAGAGTCAGACTGATTTTGTAATTGGCTAATGCCAATTTTAAGCAGTTTGCCGGCTAAACTGTCCGCTTCAGCAAGGGAAAGTTGCGGCGCTACCACGACAAATTGATTAAAACTGTAGCGAGCAAAAATGGACTCTTCAAATCTCACCAGCAACCTTTGTACAGCTTGCACTAAGTCATTAAGCTGCTCATTCACTTCTTCAACACCATGTTGTTGCTGCAATAAATCTAAGTCGTCAAAGTTCATCAGCACCACTACTCCATGAGCAATCATGGTTTCTTGGTGTGTTAACGCCTCCAAACGGTTTTCAAAAAATATGCGGTTACCAATGCGGGTGCTGGGATCCAAAAAGGTATTCGAGCGAATAAACTGATCAAAACGGCCACGCTCTTTTTGGGCATCTTGCAGTTGCACAAGTAACTTTGTCATGGCACGGTTAATCAGTCGTGGTCTGGCCTTAGCCGCATATTGCAATGCTTGTTGATGCTCTCCATCCAAAATCAAATGACTACGCTGAGCAATATGTTCAATGCCGTCTAACTCTTCAGTAAACCAGCGCAATCCAAAACGGACAAACAGTCCAATGGCGCTTAAAGCAATAAACAAGCTGATATATTCATACCACCCCAATTGTTGTACTAGATAAGGCTGAGGCAAATTTAGCTCCATCGCTAAATTAGACGACTTATCAAGCGTATGCTTATATAGAGTGGGATATTGATCTGCCGTAGGGGAGTAATACTCAAATAAAATATCATCACCACGGGTCAACTTAAATGAATTGGCGTTAAAAGCCATCAGCATAGGCGGTAGCCATGCATGTAAATCCCACTGATACTTGGGTTGGCTCTTGGATTGGTTTGCGGATTGGCTCTTAGATTGATAGTGTTCAACTAACATCAACCCTAACTTATCGACTTTTTGCTGCTGAAATTTATAGGTCAGTTGCGTGAAACTGACCATAGCACCCACCAAAAAAATAAAGCCCACAGCCGTGAGCGATAACAGCCAAAAACTGATCAGCTTTTTGGTTAGCATTTTCGTTAATTTCATTTATCAGCATCCTGCTTAAACACAGCACTCAAGGGGAATTAGTTATTGTTATTTTATTGCGAGTACATTTTTATTATTAGAGAAATAGTTTAGAAAAATAATATTAAAATCACATGTTCAGTTTATGCTAAACGCGTTTACTTTATACTAATAGTCTCGCCTTATATTGAACGCGTCATACTATCACTTGTTTAATAAAAAAATGCTGTCGCAGTTTTAAAAAAGTGAGCTTAGGCTTAATAATCTTATTTAGCTATATTATCTGCTGCAATCTTGCAAAAATAATAGTGACATTTACTCAGCATCATTTAATTATAGCAGTCAAACTCGTTTATTATTAACGCCATTTTCAGCCAATAAAAAAGGGGCTAATGCCCCTTCTAACTAAGGTGAATATCTAACCATTAATAGATTAATAGTCAGTGGGTACCTTATCTAATACCGCGACACCTGAATCAATGGCCGCCTGAGATACCGCACTGGCGATATTTTTCAATAAACGAGGATCCATTGGCTTAGGCAGCACGTACTCTGGGCCAAAGCTTAATGAATTAACATGTGGGTAGGCTGCTAATACTTCTGCGGGAACCGGTTCTTTAGCAATTGCCGCTAACGCTTTAACTGCAGCAATTTTCATTTCATCATTAATGACACTGGCTCGAACGTCTAATGCGCCCCTGAAAATGAAAGGAAAACACAATACGTTATTCACTTGGTTTGGGTAATCACTACGGCCGGTACCCATAATCAAATCTTGACGGATTGAGTGAGCCAACTCAGGTTTAATTTCAGGATCTGGGTTTGAACAAGCAAAAATAACCGGTTTTGGTGCCATTAGCGCAATGTCATCAGCAGTTAATAAATCAGCGCCAGAAAGCCCCAAGAATACGTCGGCATCCTTAATCACATCTTGTAAGGTACGCTTGTCTGTGTTGTTAGCAAACAAGGCTTTGTATTCGTTAATGTCTTCACGGCGAGTATGGATCACGCCTTGTCTGTCGAGCATGTAAACATTTTCACGCTGAGCGCCACACTTAACAATCATGGTCATACAAGCAATGGCCGCAGCACCTGCACCTAAACAAACAAATACTGCGTCTTCAATTTTTTTGCCTTGAATTTCAAGTGCGTTCAACATGCCTGCTGCAGTTACGATAGCCGTACCATGTTGATCATCATGAAACACAGGCACATTACAACGGGCAATAAGCTCTCTTTCAATTTCAAAACACTCAGGCGCTTTGATATCTTCTAAATTAATGCCGCCAAAGGTATCTGCAATCGACTCAACCGTATTAATAAAATCTGCCGTAGTTCTGTGCTTCACTTCAATATCAACTGAATCAATATTGGCGAAACGCTTAAACAGTAATGCCTTACCTTCCATTACAGGTTTTGATGCTAATGGGCCTAAGTTACCTAAGCCTAAAATTGCCGTACCGTTAGAAATCACCGCAACGGTATTACCTTTATTAGTATAACGATATGCGTCATCAGGGTTTGCCGCAATTTCTCTTACCGGCTCTGCCACACCAGGACTGTATGCCAGCGACAGATCATGACTGGTTTGCGCTGGTTTAGTGAGGGTTACAGCAGTTTTACCTGCAACTGGGAATTCATGGTAATCGAGAGCTTGTTGGCGAAAATCTGGCATTGTATTTTCCTGAGTGAGGCAAGTGATACGGCGAAGTAAAAGTAATTCTGCGAAAACGAGGCCAGTTAAAAATAACTTGAGATCAAACTAATCCGTCAGCGATCGCTTTCTGCTGGGATTATAAATCAAAAAATAACAAAAGTTACCTTTAATAATTAGAATTTGGTCAAGTTATATTTTTTAATCAAAAAATTAACCATCACATTAAGAATCAAGGACTTAAAAATGTAGAAAAATAACAAGATTTGCTAATAAAAACCGTAAAATGCTACTTAAACTTGTCAAAAGTTTGTCTAAATAACAATATTATTGTCTCAGTTGAGTTTATATAATTTATAACCAAAAACTTTATTCAGCTGAAAATAAATTTGTGTAAAAAGTGACAGCTACAAAAAAAGACGCCGAAGCGTCTTTTTCTTAAAATAATTGCAAGAGCAATTATTTTTTACCAAGTGCACCAAAGCGCTTGTTGAATTTGTCGATACGACCACCAGTGTCTACAACTTTCTGAGTACCAGTGTAGAATGGGTGACATGCGCCACATACGTCCAAGTGCAAGTTTTTACCAGCAGTTGAATTTACTTTAATGATGTTACCACAAGTACAAGTTGCAGTAATTTCAGCGTAGTCTGGGTGGATACCTGTTTTCATTTGGATTACCTTTTAATAGAGGCCACGTCGCTCTCCCAACCCGAAGTTGAGCACCACATGCGTTAATAACAATAGTGTTTTAGGCGCGCAATAGTACAGTATGTGTCCAGACCAAACAAGTGCTATTTATTGGCTACGGTGTTTAGCTTCTATCGACTCAAATTCAAGCTTCGCATCAGCCTTTGTTATATATTGATTCAACTGAACTTTTGTCGGGCATCGCAATGGCACATCTTGTTTGATTAAGTGAATTTTCTGCTGAGAAAACGCCTGAGGATTGGCCTCATAAAGCGCTAACATCGCCCCATAAACATGGGTATTCCACGATGTAGCATAACGTGACGCAATCCCCCATAAGGTCTCAGTGTTATTACGCTCAACCATACAAGCTTGACTGTTATTGCTGTTATTACTCGCCGTTACAATAATAGGATCCTTTTCGGCTGGTGTTGCAGCTAACGGGACTTTTTTGAGTGCTTTAGCGGCATCGATTTTAATATCACTGCGACCATTTGGCTTTATGTAAGGGGCATCAAATACCGACAATACCGCATACTGCTGCCAGCTATTGCCCTTATATTCACTGACAATCAGCTTAGCATTAGGGTCACTGACATCATCAAGACCTATGGCATAGAGCATAAAGCGATTCACAGGTTGCAGCATTAACTCCTCAACAACCTCATTTGCTCCAACGGTTTGACGTAAGTGAAAACTCAGCCGTGAAAGATCATCGTTAGCGGCCACAATATTAAGCTTTAATTGCGGATGCTGATCTAGCTTAAAATGGCGGCTATTGATACTGATATGACTCAGCGCTGCTTGGGCACTAAACGAAAATAAAAACACAGACAGTGCTAGGGTATGTTTGCTAAATAATCCTTTTAACATCAATTTTCTCTTATCCTATTTATTTACGGTCTAGCTGGAGTAAACTAGAGCTTCACAATTCTGAATGATGATGACTTATGCCTGTGTTTGTTGAGGTTGCATTGCCCGTTCCCATGCGGCAAACCTTTAGTTACCAAATCCCTGAAGCCAACGTAGCACAAATAAAGCTTGGACTGCGGGTAAAAGTGCCTTTTGGTCGACAGCAACTAATTGGGCTTATTACTGCCATTAAAGATGACTGCGACGTGCCAGCAAACAAGATTAAAGCTATCACTGAACTGCTGGATGATAAACCGTTACTGCCTGAAAGTTTGTACAAATTAACACTTTGGGCGGCAAGATATTACTTTGCCAGCCAAGGGCAAATGCTCAGCCAAGCCTTACCGGTTGCCCTGCGTAAAGGGTCAAGTGCTCAACCGCAGACTGTGACTGTATTTGCGTTAAACGAGCAAGGCAAGCAAGTCGATATCAGCGTGCTCAAAAGAGCGCCAGCACAAAAGAAATTATTCGAATTACTGCAGCAGTCGGCCATCAGCCAAGATGAATTTACCACCCAAGAGCTCAGTAAAGTGGCCTTAAAAGCCCTTGAAGATAAAGGCTGGGTTGAGCGCCAACACATCACCAATGCCGCCGACTTAAGCTGGCGTCAACAATTGGTCATGACAGAAACCCCACTTAAACTTAATAAACAGCAAGCAGTGGCAGTATCTATCCTTAATCAGCAGCAAGGGTTTCATTGCAGTTTATTAGAGGGCATTACTGGATCTGGTAAAACCGAAGTCTATTTGTCAGTATTAGAAACTATCCTAAAGCAAGGTAAACAAGCGCTGATTTTGGTGCCTGAAATAGGCTTAACACCGCAAACCATTAACCGCTTTAAGCGCCGATTTGATGTCAATATTGCCGTTATTCACTCCGCATTAACTGACAACCAGCGTTTAGAGGCTTGGCGTCAGGCCCGTAGCGGTGAAGCCGCGATTATTATCGGCACTCGCTCGGCATTATTTACCCCAATGGCATATCCGGGGCTTATCATTCTTGATGAAGAACATGACAGCAGCTTTAAGCAGCAAGAAGGGGTGCGTTATCACGCCCGCGATTTAGCTGTTATGCGCGGTCACTTAGAAGATATTCAAGTGATTTTAGGTTCGGCAACGCCATCGCTAGAATCGCTACAGAATGCCATTTCAGGCCGTTATGCCCACTTAGAACTCGGCGAACGCGCAGGTGCAGCCCAAAAAGTGAAGCAAGGAATTATCGATATTCGCTCCCATCCGCTTAAGGCCGGCATGAGCGCCTCAATGATCAATGAAATGCGTATGCACCTAGATGCGGGCAACCAAGTATTACTATTTCTAAACCGCCGTGGCTTTTCGCCAGCCCTACTTTGTCATGAGTGCGGACATTTGCATGAATGCGATCGCTGCGATGCCTTTTTTACTGTTCATCAAGGTTTAAATGAAATCTGCTGTCACCATTGTGGCAATCAATATGCTATTCCTCATCAATGCCATGAGTGTGGCAGCACCATGTTAATGGGCCATGGCACCGGCACAGAGCAATTGGCACAAGCCTTAGAACAAGAGTTTCCCCAATATCCGGTAGTGAGGATCGATCGTGACACCACCCGCAGAAAAGGCTCATTAGAAAAACAGCTCAACGGCATTTTAAAAGGTGAATATAAAATTTTAGTGGGCACCCAAATGCTAGCTAAAGGGCATCATTTTCCAGATGTGACTTTAGTGGGATTAATGGATGTCGATGGCGCTTTATTCAGCGCTGACTTTCGAGCCCCAGAGCGCTTTGCGCAGCTTTATACCCAGGTTTCAGGCCGCGCCGGCCGTGCTGATAAGCCCGGTAAAGTATTACTACAAACCCATCAAAGTGATAACCCCATATTAAGGGATTTACTGCAGCACGGTTATGGTAAGTTTGCCCGCGGGCAATTACTTGAGCGCCAACAAGCCCTGTTACCACCCGCTTGGCACATGGTGCTGCTTAGAGCCGATGCCCATTTAGCAGAAGATGCCGATAGCTTTCTCAATCAGGTGGCCAGCTTATTACCCCAAGATAAAGAGTTTGAAGTCATTGGCCCAATGCCTGCTCCATTGGATCGTAAAGCGGGCAAATACCGCCGCCAGTTATTATTCCAAGCTAAAAATAGACAACGATTACAACAGGTTTTTGAGCAAGTATTGCCAACCATTGAGGCATTGCCTGAAAGTAAAAAATGCCGTTGGAGCATTGACCGCGACCCGCAAGATTTAATGTAATCAGCTTGTCTTATTCTGCGATAAAATTCGCTTTGCTGAAATTTAAAAAAAATCTCGAATAAAAACACTATCGAGATAGCATTCGAGTATCAAAAGCGGCTAAAATAGTCGGTTACTCCTGTCTTTTACTTTAAGTTAGTGCTGATAAACGCCCATGAAATCACATATTGCATCTTTACTAGAACAAACCGTCGACTCTTTTAAGCAACAAGGCATTGTCCCAGCTGATTTTCAGGCTCGCATTCAAGTTGAGCGCACTAAAGATAAAACTCATGGTGATTTAGCCACTAACTTAGCGATGATGCTAACCAAAGTTGCTAAAAAGAACCCGCGCGATATCGCTCAGCTAATCATCGACAACCTACCGGCATCTAGCCATGTGGCTAAAGTTGAAATTGCAGGCCCTGGTTTCATCAACTTCTTTATTGATGAAAATGCCTTAGCGAATCAACTGCAAGATGCATTAAACAGTGAGCATTTAGGGATCACCTTACCTGAATCACAAACCATTGTAGTTGATTACTCATCACCAAACCTTGCCAAAGAAATGCACGTAGGTCATCTACGTTCAACCATTATTGGTGACAGTGTAGTACGCGCACTAGAATTTTTAGGCCATAAGGTCATTCGTCAAAACCATGTGGGTGACTGGGGCACTCAGTTCGGCATGTTACTGGCATATATGGAAGAGCTTCGCGCAGCTCATGGCGAACAAGCTGATCTTGAGCTATCTGATTTAGAAACCTTCTACCGTGAAGCAAAAGTACGTTTTGATGAATCAAGCGACTTTGCTACCCGCGCCCGTAACTTAGTCGTATCACTGCAATCAGGTGATGAATACTGCAACAAACTGTGGCGTGAATTTAATGATATTTCGTTAGCCCATTGTCATGAGGTATACAAACGTCTTGGGGTGACCTTAACCCGTGAAGATGTTCATGGCGAAAGTGCTTACAACGATGATTTAGCCCAAGTGGTTACAGACTTAGCAGCTAAAGGATTATTAAGCGAAAGTAATGGCGCTAAAGTGGTATTCCAAGAAGAGTTTCGCACCAAAGAAGGCGAGCCTCTACCGGTTATTATTCAAAAAGCAGATGGCGGTTATTTATATGCCACCTCTGATTTAGCGGCAATGCGTTACCGCTCAAATGTATTAAAAGCCGATCGCGCCCTGTACTTTGTCGACTTGCGCCAAGCACTGCATTTCCAACAAGTATTCAAACTGGCTAAAACTGCCGGTTTCGTCCGTGAAGGTTTATCGCTAGAGCACACAGGTTTCGGCACCATGAATGGCCCTGATGGTCGTCCATTTAAAACCCGTAGTGGTGGCGTTGTTAAGTTAGTCGATTTACTCGATGAAGCAAACACTCGCGCCGTTGAATTAGTGCGTAGCAAAAACCCTGATATGGACGAAGAGACACTCCTTGAAGTGGCTCGCGTTGTGGGTATTAGCTCAGTTAAATATGCTGACCTTTCAAAAAACCGTGCCAGCGATTATATCTTTAGCTTTGAGCAAATGCTCAGCTTTGAAGGTAATACCGCTCCGTACCTACTTTATGCTTACACCCGTGTTGCAGGCATCTTTAAACGTGCAGCAGATGTTGACTTAAGTCAGGCTAAAATCGTGCTTGAACACGATAAAGAAAAGCAACTCGGCACTAAGCTTGCTCAGTTTGGCGAAGTATTAACTCGCATGACAGAAAAAGGCTTGCCACATGTTATGTGTGCCTATGTTTATGAGCTAGCCAGTGAATTCTCAAGTTTTTATGAAGCTTGCCCTGTGCTTGCCGCTGAAACTGAAGCGCAAAAACAAAGCCGTTTATTATTGGCGCAGTTAACTTCAAAAACCTTAAAAACCGGTTTGTCGCTGTTAGGCATCGAAACCTTAGAGCGTATGTAAATGAGCCGAGATTACGCTAATAAAAAGCCTAGTCCCAAAAAACGTTCGGCATCTAAAAAGAGAGGCGCAGCTCAGCAAAAGCGCTCTATTCCTTATTTGCCGACCTTGGTGGTCATTTTACTGTTAGGCGGTTTTGGTTATTTCTTGTGGTTTATCAGTGGTAGTTCTGATGATGCTACGCCTGAGTCAGCACCAGCAAGCCAAGTGGTTGAAAAGCCAACGCCAAAACCTGCGAAAAAAGACCCTAATGCCCTGCCGCCAAAGCCAACGGAGCAGTGGACTTATTTGGAAGAGCTAGAAAATAAAAGTATTGATATTGAAGTGCCAGAAGGTGCGATGAAGTCTCAAGGCCCTTACCAAATGCAATGCGCCTCATTTAGAAAGCTTGCTCAGGCTGAAGAAATGAAAGCCGTGATTGCCTTTCAAGGTCTAGAAGCCCAAGTGAGAGCGACCCAAGGCACGACTGGCGTGTGGCATAAAGTGATCTTAGGGCCATTTGAGTCAAAACGTGCCGCAGAGCGTGCCAGACATAAATTGCAGCGTGCTGGCATTAATGGCTGCCAAATTTGGCTATGGGAATACTAAACTTAGCGAAGTGAGAGTTCAGCCTCAGTAGCCAAGAACTTATAAACAACTCAAAAAAGACGCTAACATTGTTAGCGTCTTTTTTATTCCCTTGAATTTCTATTAACCACCCCCATATCTAGTTTATCAACCAGCAGCAGACTATTTTACGCTGCAGTCGTTAAGAGGATTTACCGTGACTACTATCGTTTCCGTTCGCCGCAATAATCAAGTTGTCATCGCAGGTGATGGCCAAGTATCCCTTGGCAATACCGTCATGAAAGGCAATGCACGTAAGGTGCGTCGCTTATACCAAAATAAAGTTATCGCAGGTTTTGCTGGCGGCACAGCCGATGCATTTACTCTTTTTGAGCGTTTTGAAACCAAGCTCGAAATGCATCAAGGCCATTTATTAAAATCAGCCGTTGAACTCGCCAAAGATTGGCGCACCGACAAAATGCTCCGCAACCTTGAAGCCATGCTTATTGTCGCCGACACCAAAGAATCATTAATCATTACCGGTAACGGCGATGTGGTTCAGCCTGAGCATGACCTAATTGCAATTGGTTCTGGTGGCAACTATGCCCACGCTTCTGCGCTAGCCTTATTACAAAATACCGATTTAAGTGCCCGTGACATTGCAGAAAAATCATTAACGATTGCCGGTGATATATGTGTATTCACCAACCAACATAAAACCGTTGAGCAAATCGACTACTAAATTAGCACGTAAGGAATTATCTATGTCTGAAATGACCCCACGCGAGATTGTCCATGAGCTAGACTCGCACATCATTGGTCAAAAAAATGCTAAACGTTCTGTAGCCGTTGCGCTTCGTAACCGTTGGAGACGCATGCAGCTTGAAGCCTCATTTCGCCAAGAAGTGACGCCAAAGAATATTTTAATGATTGGCCCAACCGGTGTCGGTAAAACTGAAATTGCCCGCCGCTTAGCAAAACTAGCTAATGCGCCTTTCATTAAAGTAGAAGCCACTAAATTCACTGAAGTGGGTTATGTCGGTAAAGAAGTTGAGCAAATCATCCGTGATTTAACTGACTCAGCCGTGAAAATGACCCGCGAACAGCAAATGAAAAAAGGCCGTCATCGCGCTGAAGAGCTTGCAGAAGAGCGCATCCTTGATGCCCTATTGCCTAAGCCAAAAGAAGACTGGGATACTGAAAAGAAAGATGATTCAAATACCCGTCAAATCTTCCGTAAGAAATTACGTGAAGGCCAGCTAGACGATAAAGAAATTGATATCGACTTAGCCGCGCCGCAAGTGGGTGTTGAGATCATGTCACCTCCAGGCATGGAAGAGATGACTAATCAGCTTCAAAGTATGTTCCAAAACATGGGGCAAACTAAAGAAAACCGTAAAAAGGTTAAAATTAAAGAAGCCTTCAAGCTGCTTATCGAAGAAGAAGCTGCAAAACTTGTCAATCAAGAAGACATGAAAGAGCAAGCTATCGACTTGGTAGAGCAAAACGGTATCGTATTTTTAGATGAAATCGACAAGATTTGTAAGCGCGGCGAAAGCTCAGGCCCTGACGTATCACGTGAAGGGGTTCAACGTGACTTACTGCCATTAATCGAAGGTTGTACTGTGACCACTAAACACGGCATGGTCAAAACCGACCACATCTTGTTTATCGCCTCAGGTGCATTCCAGATGTCTAAGCCATCGGATTTAATCCCTGAGCTTCAAGGTCGTTTACCAATCCGTGTTGAGCTAAGTGCACTCACCGCTGATGACTTTAAACGTATTCTAACTGAGCCACATGCATCATTAACCGAGCAATATGTGGCGTTAATGGGGACTGAAGGCGTTAAAGTTGAATTTAGTGAATGTGGTATTGAACGCATTGCTAAAGCGGCTTGGCAAGTGAACGAGACCACTGAAAACATCGGTGCTCGTCGCCTGCATACTGTGATGGAAAAGCTGATGGAAGAGATTTCATATGACGCTTCAGAAAAATCAGGTAGCACCTTTGTAATTGATGCCGACTATGTCAATGATCACTTAGATGCCCTAGTAGAAGATGAAGACTTAAGCCGCTTCATTTTGTAGTGATTACTTAAGCTTATCTCAACCTAGCTGTGATCTATTACTAATTTAGCCTCACAGATATTAGGAAATTAAAGGTGAATAGTGCCACAATGGACTATCACCTTTTTTATTGTCTATCATTGCCAGCCAAGAGTATCTTAACGTTGCTGACAGTATTTTAAAGAGAGCAATGCCATGAACCAGCAAGCCAATAGCCCCGTTGTAACCAATCTTAAATTAAAGCGTAAATCTAAGTTACTTGAAGTGAGCTTTGAAAGCGGTGAAGTGTTTAATATCAGCTGCGAAATGCTACGTGTTCACTCCCCTTCAGCTGAAGTGCAGCGCCACGGCAATCCAATTTTGGTCACCCACAAGAAAAACGTCAATATCACTGCCATTGAGCCTGTAGGCAATTATGCAGTAAAAATCATTTTTGATGATGGTCATGATACCGGCTTGTTTTCGTGGAAGATTTTATTTGAACTGGGTAATCAACAAGTGGAAATCTGGGAACGGTATTTAGCACGACTTCGTGCCGAAAAAGGTTCACGTGAACCCTTGATTGATATGAATATCAAATACTCTTAGTTTGGTATTTCCAAACTTGGTTTGGGCATTTTTAGTCATCAAAAAGTAATGGCTATCCGCTCAAAATCCCAATTCCAAGACACAAAAATGCCAGCTTAATCGCTGGCATTTTTTATATCGATTGTTACTTTTTAAAGATTACACTGCAGCTTGAAAAATCACGCTGTCAGCTTTCTTAGTGTAAGAATCAATTTGATCAAAGTTCAAGTAACGGTAAGTATCAGCTGCAGTTGCATCTAACTCTTTCGCGTATTCTTGGTACTCAGCAGGAGACGGTAAACGGCCTAACAATGCCGCTACTGCTGCTAACTCAGCTGAAGCTAAGTACACATTTGCACCTGTACCTAAACGGTTAGGGAAGTTACGCGTTGACGTTGAAACAACGGTCGCACCTTCAGCAACACGTGCTTGGTTACCCATACACAGTGAACAACCTGGGATTTCGATACGCGCACCAACACGGCCAAAGATCGCGTAGTAACCTTCTTCAGTTAACTGGTCTTTATCCATCTTAGTTGGCGGTGCAATCCATAAGCGAGTCGGCAAGGTCGTGGCAAACTTCTCTAGCATTTTACCGGTTGCGCGGAAATGACCAATGTTAGTCATACAAGAACCAACGAACACTTCGTCAATTTTTGTTTCTGCAACTGATGATAGTAATACCGCATCATCTGGATCGTTTGGCGCACAAAGAATTGGCTCTTTGATATCGTTCAAATCGATTTCAATAATTTCAGCATATTCAGCATCTGCATCTGCTTCCATTAGCTCTGGGTTTGCTAACCACTCTTGCATCGCTGTAATACGACGCTCGATGGTACGGCGATCACCATAACCTTCAGAAATCATCCACTTCAACATCACGATGTTAGAGTTTAGGTATTCAATGATTGGCTCTTTATCTAGCTTAATCGTACAACCTGCAGCACTTCGTTCTGCTGATGCATCAGATAATTCGAATGCTTGTTCAACTTTAAGTTGCTCAAGACCTTCAATTTCTAATACGCGGCCAGAGAAAGCGTTAATTTTGCCTTTCTTCTCTACCGTTAACAGACCCATTTCAATGGCTTTAAGCGGGATAGAATGAACTAGGTCACGTAAGGTGATACCTGGTTGCATTTCACCTTTAAAGCGCACCAAAATTGATTCAGGCATATCAAGAGGCATAACACCTGTTGCAGCAGCAAATGCTACTAGGCCAGAACCGGCTGGGAATGAAATACCGATTGGGAAACGGGTATGTGAATCACCACCAGTACCAACGGTATCAGGTAGTAACATACGGTTTAACCAAGAGTGAATAACCCCGTCACCTGGACGCAGTGCAACACCGCCACGATTCATGATGAAATCAGGTAAGGTGTGGTGAGTGTTCACATCGATAGGTTTAGGATAAGCCGCAGTGTGGCAGAAAGACTGCATGGTTAAATCGGCGCTAAAGCCTAAACATGCTAAATCTTTCAGTTCGTCACGGGTCATTGGGCCTGTGGTGTCTTGTGAACCAACTGAAGTCATTTTAGGTTCGCAGTATTGACCTGGGCGAATACCTTTAACACCACATGCTTTACCAACCATTTTTTGTGCCAGCGTAAAGCCTTTATTGGTTGCAACCACATCTTGTGGGCGAACAAACACTTCAGAAGCCGCAAGGCCTAATGTTTCACGGGCACGGTCAGTTAACCCGCGGCCAATGATCAATGGAATACGGCCACCAGCACGTACTTCATCAAGCAGTACCTCGGTTTTTAGCTCGAACGTAGAGATAACTTCATCGCTACCGTTACGCTTAACGACGCCTTCGTATGGATAGATGTCGATAACATCGCCCATGTTCATCTTGTCTACGTTAAGCTCGATTGGTAGCGCGCCTGCATCTTCCATGGTGTTGAAAAAGATAGGGGCAATTTTACCACCTAAGCAGAAACCACCAGCACGCTTGTTTGGCGCATAAGGGATATCATCGCCCATGAACCATAGTACTGAGTTAGTCGCTGATTTACGTGAAGAACCGGTACCAACAACATCACCCACATAAACAAGCGGGTAACCTTTGCCTTTAAGGGCTTCGATTTCTTTAACTGGACCAACAGTGCCAGCAACATCAGGTACAATACCGTCACGGGCATTTTTCAGCATCGCTAAAGCATGTAATGGGATGTCTGGACGAGACCATGCATCAGGAGCCGGAGACAAGTCATCTGTGTTTGTCTCGCCTGATACTTTAAATACGGTCAAGGTGATCTTTTCAGCTAATTTAGGACGGTTTAAGAACCATTCTGCTTCGGCCCAAGACTCAACAACTTGCTTAGCAAAAGCATTACCTTTTTGCATTTTTTCTACCACGTCGTGGTAGGCATCAAACATCAACAAGGTGTTTGATAACGCAGTAACCGCGATTGGCGCAAGTGCATCATTATCTAATTGAGCGATAAGCGGTTCAATGTTGTAACCGCCCTGCATGGTACCTAATAGCTCGGTAGCACGCTCAGCTGAAAGGATGGGTGACGATACAGTGCCTTGAGCCACTGCATCTAAGAATGCTGCTTTTACGTAGGCAGCTTCATCAACACCTGGGGGAATACGATTCTCTAATAAGTCAAGAATCACGGCCTCTTCACCAGCAGGCGGCGTCTCAACTAACTTCACTAATTCAGCCACTTGTTGTGCATCTAATGGCTTAGGGACAACACCCTCTGCAGCACGTTCTGCGACGTGTTTACGATATGCTTCTAGCACGGCAACATTCCTCTTTGTTATTGCGCCTAACAGCGAAACTGAACGTCATTCAATATAGAGAATGACCATTCCACAGGTTCGGGCTTGAAATCCGACCCGTAGTATACTACAGGTTTGCAAAAGTATGAATTAGATCACACTCTATCGGAGGCGAAATCTATCTGAATTTTGAGTTCGATGGCTAATTTACAGCTCACTTTAAACAAATAAAATTAGACGATAGTTTAAAACATTATAAAAAATGATTTAATTCAATGTATTAAGTAATACATACAATTTAAACTTAACCGAGTCTACTTCAGCAAATTGTCGCTATTTTTTTGCAATTATTTTGACTGTTAGGCATAGTTATTTGGCTAATATTAATCACTTGCACCCACCAACATACTTATTCAACCCTATTGCTTAGATATTCAAAACAGTAAACAGGACTATTATGACATTGATAAAAATTAACGCGGTTATTTTTGATATGGATGGGGTCATTATTGATACCGAGCCCGCTTGGCAACGAGTCGAGGTGGCAGTATTAAGTCAATTGGGTGTGCCTATCACTCTTGCTGATGCCGAAAAAACCACCGGCATGAGAATTGATCTTCTGGTCCACTATTGGTATCAAAAATACCCTTGGCCTGAGTATGATAATCAAGCGGTTTCCCAACAAATTATTGATGGGGTTATTCACTTTATTGAAACTGAAGGCAAGCCGATGCAGGGGGTAGTGGCAGCATTACAAGCTTGTCAGCAGCAAGGGCTAAAAATTGGCTTAGCTACCTCATCGTCCAGTGACTTAATTGCTGCAGTAATGAATAAACTGGCTATTAGGGATTATTTTGAGGCCATAGCCTCTGCCGAAAAGCTGCAATATGGCAAACCCCACCCTGAGGTTTATGTAAATTGTGCCACGGCCTTAGGCGTTGAGCCTGCAACGTGCTTAGCTATTGAAGACTCATTTAATGGCCTGATCGCAGCAAGAGCGGCAAGCATGCAAACGGTGGCAATCCCTGCGACTGAATTCGCCGGTCAGTCTCGCTGGCAAGTGGCTCACCACCAGCTAGCACATTTAGGTCAGCTTAAATCATTGATTGAAAATATCTAGTAGTAGTGTCTTGCTAACATCTGCCATAAAAAAAGCTGCCTTATCTAAAGATACGGCAGCTTTTTATATTCAAACTGAACAATTAAAAGTTTTTACCTAAAAATAAGTAAAACGATTGCTCGCCAGTATCTGTCAAACCAAAGCCAAGTGCGGCAGGACCCCAGCTGGTATCAGTGCCTAAATATAAGCTACCTGCATAGATAAGGTCATCAAAGTCCACTGCATCACGATTAGTCCACACATTACCCGCTTCAAAGCTAGTACCTATGTATAACGGCACATCACTGAGTAACACATCTCGGCCTAAATCATATTGATAAATCAAGGCGCCAAAGGCTTTATGGGCACCTGCCAATGCGCCTTTATGAAAACCTGACAGATTTAAAAAGCCACCGAGCTCTGCAACATGTAAAGTAAAATCACGGTCCACATCAACGGTGGCTAAAGCGACTTTACCTACAATGGCATGGTTACCTAGCTTAAGCGCCCCTTTCCAATCCGCTTCAAACTGCCAAGATAGTTCATCAGAGTCATTAATAACCGCGCCTTTATAATCTTCATTTCTTACCGAGGCCGTAAACGTTAACCGCTGCCCTTCTGTAGGGAAACTAATGCTATTTAAGGTGTCAAAACTAAAGGAAAAATAGCCGCCATAAGAGCCATATTCAAGATCTTGGGCAGAAACGGCTTTATTACTTAAATCACCAATTTCACCCACTGCGCCAATCTCAATTAATCCAGCGTGGGAATAGTTATAACCCACTCCAAATGCCAATTGATTTAGGGTGTTTTTAAGCTCAAAGACTCGGTTGTTATCATCATAATAATCCCAGTTTTTGATCTCAAATTCGTATTTAGAACGAATGTAGAAGTCTTGGTCTCTGTCTAATGGCTGATAAAATTCTGAGCTAACTCGCTTGTCGTAACCTAACTGAACTTCGTTACGCCACTCACCGCCATTATCAGTCAGCTCACCCATGGTATAAGCCAGACTAAGGGTAATGGCTGAATCTAAGGTAAAGTCATCTTCCCAGTTAAAACCGGCGTCAAAATAATTTGGTCCCCAGGATTTGGCATGGGTGGTCACTGTTAATATGCGTCCAGCTTCTGTGTCTTCAAACTCGGCATCAACACGCTGAAACTTATTAAGGGAATAAAGCCGTTTTATGCCCTCGTCTAAGGCTTCTTTGGTGATCACTGTGCCTTTTTTAAGAGCTAACTCTTCATCTAACAGGCTTTCACTCACTCTAGATTGATTATCAAATACAATCTTAATCACTGGGCGGTTAACTTGATTAACTAGTAGTAATTTGGCGCGTTGTTTATTGTCTTGATAGGCCTGATATTCTTCAGCGCTGACACTTAAATGTGTCAACATTGGCAGCGCTGCTTCGCCCGCCACTGTGCCGGCAGCTAATGCGTCAGGCATGATATCAAAGTCAGTGGTGCTCATGTCATCAATCGCAGGACGGATCAGCACATCATCATCGGTTAATAATGTTTTTTGATGCTCTGTGGTGGCTTTGGTCAAAATGGTTGAAAGCTGCTCCAACACCGCAATCGTGCCATTAAGTTGCTCTTTGCTGGCCAATGGTGAGCCAATATCAATGGCAATGACCACATCTGCGCCCATGGCTTTAATGACATCGACAGGCATGTTATTTGAGATGCCACCATCAACCAGTAGCTTGCCGTCTATTTCAGCCGGTTGTAATGCCCCGGGTACCGTTGCAGAGGCTTGCATGGCTTTAACGATACTGCCTTGAGCTAATACCACTGCATGACTAGTAACTAGATCAGTTGCCACAGCGCGATAAGGAATAGCTAGATCATCAAAATCGCCAAATTGCTCTACCACATCAGTTGATGAACGTAATAGTTGCGACATGGTTTGGCCAAGTAATAAGCCACTGGGGACGGCTAAGCCGCCATCTTTATAACCTACGTTAATGGGGATATTAAATTTGTCGCGGTGTTGTTTATCGCGGTAAGTAAGTACTTCTCGAGGAATGGTATCTGAGTAGCCATCAGCCCAAGGGGAGTTAAGCATAATGTGTTCGATTTCTGCGGCGCTATAACCTAAGGCATACATGCCGCCGACGTAGGAGCCGATACTGGTACCAGTAATATAATCAACCGGAATGCGATGCTGCTCTAACACCTTAAGCACCCCAATATGCGCCGCGCCTTTTGCGCCGCCACCACTTAATACTAATCCCACTGACTGGCGTTCTTTAGCCATTAAGTTGTGTGAAAATAAACTGAGTAGTAACAGCAGTGCAATCTTACGGCCCATATAAAGCATCCTATCTTTAATCATGATCTACCGCGTCATTCTAACAGAGAAAACTCACATGAATAAAACCTTTATAACTTACTGTTAACCATGCGAACTTCGCTTTTTACAGCTTTTTCCCAATCCCGATAAACTTATCCAGCTCAGCCTTTGGCATAGGTTTGGCAAAGAAATACCCTTGGATGATATAACAACCTCGGCTAAAAACTTGCTCCATTTGTGCGTGAGACTCTATCCCTTCTGCGACCACCTGTAATTTTAGGTTTCTTGCCAGTTCAATAATACTGCTCACAATGGCTTGATCAGCTTCATTAGTAGCAATATCAATTAAGAAGGAGCGATCGATTTTTAAGGTATTCACCTCAAAGCTTCTTAAATACGCCAGTGATGAATAACCGGTGCCAAAATCATCGATGGCCACCTCAATACCAAGCTGCTTAAGCTGGGTTAAATGCGATCTTGCCACCTGCAGCTCTTTCATCAACACCCCTTCGGTAATTTCCATAGCAAGGCACTTTGCCGGCATACCAGTATCGGCTAAGGTCGCTTTTAAATTCTCAATAAAATCAACTTGTCTAAACTGCACTGCAGACACATTGACTGACAGCTGAAAAGGCTGGTCGTAAAGGGCATGCCATCTTGCACCATCGATACAGGCTTGGCGCAGCACCCAGCGATCTATATCAATAATTAATCCACAAGATTCAGCCACCTTGATAAAGATATCTGGCCGAATAAAGCCCTCGATAGGGTGACGCCAGCGGAGCAGCGCTTCCATCCCTACAAATTTATCACCTTGGAGTATGTCTACCTGAGGTTGGTAATAAAGCTCAAAGTCGTTATTTTCGATGGCGCTACGTAAGTCAGCTTCAATTTTCAAATGATATTGCGCTTCAGCATTGCGCTCAGCAGAGTAATATTGAAAGTTACCTCGGCCTTCTTCTTTGGCGTGATACATGGCTAAATCAGCATTTTTAATTAAGGTTTCAGAATCTTGGCTATCTTCAGGCCACATGCTGATACCAATACTGGTTGAAACAAAAAACTCACGGCCAAATAATTTAAACGGCGTAGCAAACCTTTGTAAAATTTGCTCAGCAATCAAATTTATCTGATCAATAGAATCAGCATTTCGAACCAATATGACAAACTCATCACCACCAAAACGGCAAACCAGATGATCATCACCAACACTATTTTTTAAGCGTTTAGCCGCTTCAACGAGTAAAGCATCCCCCATGCTATGACCATAAGAGTCATTGACGTGCTTAAAGCGATCTAAATCCAAAAACAATAATGCTAACTTTTCATTAGTGTGGCTAGCTTGCTCAATAATCTGTTGTAACTGACGAGTAAACATCGCTCGATTAGCAAGGCCTGTAAGCACGTCATTATTGGCTAAGTGCCGTAAATTAGACTCGTATTGTTTTCGCTGGGTAATATCTGAAAACACCACCACATAGTGCTGTGAGATATCGCGTTTATCAGACATTTTAGAGATATTAGCCCAAACAGGAAAATGTTCATTATTCCCCCGTTTAAAGCTTAACTCGCCATTCCATGAGCGGCTATTTTGCAATAAATCATCGATATTTTTGGAGCCATGATCCACATACAATAATGACTCAAACCCCCTTCCATCAAGTGCTTCATGCTTGCTGGTAAAGATAGTTGCAGCTGCGGTATTTAGTAATTTCACCCGCTTGCGACTATCAAGAATTAACATGCCTTCTGAGGTGTTTTCAAATGCCTTGGCAAACAAATCAATTTCATTTTGAAGCTCACGTTGCTCAGACACCTCAGTATAAATACCGGCAACTTGCTCTAATTGCCCTGTAGTCTGATTGCGGGTAACTGCGCGGCCTCTGATGCGCAGCCAACCAATAGCCTCTTCACCACGGTGATACCTAAATTCTACATCAATGGTTTCTTTATCGCCCTTTAACAAAGCTCGCCATTGCTGCTGGAGGTTATCTTTATCGGCGGCAACAATCGGTATATCAGGCACGAGATAAGATAACTTTCTTCTCTCACCCAACAGACCCGATTTATTATCAAATTGGATTTGGTTAGTGCTAGCTTGCCACTCCCATAAATCTGAATCGCTACCGCGCAGTGATTGACGTAATTTGTCTTCACTTTCCCTTAATGCCTGATTAATACCAATAACACGGTTTATTTGTTTTTTACGAAGCCATAAAGAGGTAAATACCCCAAAAAGAATGGCAAAAAGCACTAAGGCTTTAAACCACTGTGACGCCCACCAAAATTGTTCAACCTTAAAACTAAATTGAAACGGACTGCTTGCCCACACCCCATGCTGTTTATGCAATAGCTCTAGGGTATATTCACCCGCTTTTAAGTCAGCAATATTAATCTGAGTTTGGCCTTGCAGATAAATATACTGGCTATCTAAGCTATTATGCTCATGAAGCAAACGGTACTTTAAGCTGATTGGCGTTTCATTCACGTAGTCGAAAGTGGTTATTTGAAAACTGATTAAGTTAGCCCCAGGGCGCACTAAGTTAAAGGATTCAGGTATCAAGTGATACTCTGTATTGTCCTCATAGTAAATCGCAATGGACTCAAGGGCGATAGCATCATTACTTACTCGAGGTGCAAGCTTATCAATATCAACTAACATCGCCCCATTAGGGCCGCCAATATATAAGCCTGCATTAGGGTCATAATAAGCTGCTGACTCATTAAACTCATTACCAATAAATCCATCGCTAGTAAAAAATACATCAATGGCTTTTGTCTGTTTATTTTGTCTAATGACCGAAGAGCTGCAGCCAACCAAATGATCTTTTTCAGTTTGCTCGATAAAGTAAATCGTCGGGCAATCAACATGCCAATAGTCACTCATGGATGAAATCTCATGGGTTTGGGTGTCAAAAACAATGACCCCATTTTGGCGAGTCCCTAACCACAGGGTTGTATTATCAACTTGGTGGATATTAGTAATCATAATATCCTTGTGGTTAATGCCTAACGCTGCGTTTAATGAAGTGACATTATTATTGCTATCTATATAGCCAAATAGACCTGCGCCACCGATCCACAGACGATCATGATTTTCACGGAAAAAACTTCGAATGTTCACTGAGTGGGATAGAAGAATATGCTCTGTCGGTGACACAGTGACGATATTGTCTAACCCTGGCTGCCAATAATAAACATCATTATCTGCTCCCCACCAAACCCTGCCGCTAAACAGTGGGTCTGCATAGGAGTTAAATAACAATTTACCTTTTAGCGAGTCACTTGATGCAGCAAAATGGCTAAAATCAACTTGCTGATCAGTTTGTTTATTAATGACAAACAGTCCACTGGTTGTTGTTACCACAATATGCTGATTATCAAGCTCATTAACGCCGTAAATTGAATCTCTCGCTTCAAAGCCTGCAGGGATAAGATATTTTGAAGTCTTGGTTGATTTATCAACAATGGTCAAGCCACCATCACCGCCGAGCCAAACTTTATCTTGCTCGGCATAAATACTCCAAATCATGTCATCTTCAATTTGATAAGTTGATGAACGAGTGAAACTTTCCAATAAAAATTCAGGAGCTATTGCCAGTAACGCTAAACCTTCGCCTGCGCCGCCAAGCCAAATTAAACCATCGTCATCAACAGCCATATCGTCGATATAATCAACGTCAGCATCATTTTTTAATTCCTCTTTATATGAAATTGCCTTCGATGATTGCTTATCCCATGAAAATAGCCCACTTCTGGTATAAAGCCACAAATGACCACGACTACCTTCAACCGCGCCACGAATATCAAAAGGAAGCGCAGTGGTAGCAGTCATCCGATAGCTTTGAAGGGTTAGCTCATATAAGCCTTTGTTACTTAAGATCCAAATACGCTGTTCAGCATCTACAAATAGCTTTTTAATCAACATATTATCTATAGGTCGCTTAACTTGTTTTATCAATTCGCCCCAGGCATTTTTTATCACAACTTCATAGGCGGATGAGTAAATATAGCGGCCATCACTTAGCTGATTAACACTATTCCATTGCAATGTCTTATCCAATTCTTGGGCTGTTAGCGCTGAGATTGACAATGAATTCACATCAAACTCAAGCACCTGACCTAAACGGGTAAGCAGAATTAAGTTACCATTATCTAGACGTGTTTCGTCAACAATAGAATCATCACTAGTTATGAGGCCGGCAATAATGTCATCTGAAAAACGATTGAGTTTAATATCGTAGAGGTAAAGCGATGTGCCAGAAGCGACTAGAAGGCGCTGAGAAGTCACCTTAGCGATAAGATGAATGTTTTCTGCAGCTAATGCATTATCACTATCAGGTTGATCAATGCGGCGGGTAACAGTATCGCTAACACGAAATACTCCCTGCTCAGTTGCCAGCCAAACATAGCCATAATCATCAAATGCAATGTCATTGATAGTGTAATTAACCAGGCCATCTTTGATATTAAATAAACGTTGGACAAGATCGTCAGCCACGCTTGGAAAGCTGCAACTAAGGGTAAGAACGACCAAGGTGAGAAACGATTTAATTCCTTTTATCATTATGACTGGGTTACTCTTTTATTGATTTTATTATGCTAAGCGCTTCTATGTGAACCTATATGGCTTTATGCCTGCAACAACAAAAACAATTAAATTTAATACAATATTTGAATATATCACCTAAAAGTAAATTTAGAGCAAAAAAAGCACCTCGAAAGGTGCTTTGATACAAATTGCTACAAATAGCCACATGTTACTTTTTCTTTTTTGCCTTCGGGTTTGGCAAATCAGTAATTGAACCTTCATAAACTTCAGCCGCAAGACCTACAGATTCATGTAACGTTGGGTGAGCATGGATGGTTAAGGCTAAATCTTCAGCATCACAACCCATTTCAATTGCTAGGCCGATTTCGCCAAGTAATTCACCGCCATTAACACCAACGATAGCACCACCGATAACGCGATGAGTTTCTTTATCGAAGATGAGCTTGGTCATACCGTCACTTGCATCAGAAGCAATTGCGCGGCCACTTGCAGCCCATGGGAATGATGCAGTTTCATAGGCTACGCCCTGCTCTTTGGCTTCTTTCTCAGTAAGACCAACCCACGCGACTTCAGGGTCTGTGTATGCAATTGAAGGAATAACTTTAGGGTCAAAGAAGTGCTTAAGACCAGAAATAACTTCAGCAGCAACATGACCTTCATGCACACCTTTGTGCGCAAGCATTGGTTGGCCAACGATATCACCGATAGCGAAGATATTCGCAACGTTAGTACGCATTTGCTTATCAACATTGATAAAGCCACGCTCATCTACATTTACGCCAGCTTTTTCAGCGTCTAGGCCTTTTCCGTTTGGTGTACGACCAATAGCAACTAATACTGCGTCGTAACGAACTGGCTCAGATGGGGCTTTCTTACCTTCCATAGAAACATAAATGCCGTCTTCTTTCGCTTCAACTGCAGTTACTTTGGTTTCTAAGATTAAGTTAAACTTCTTCTTAATCTTTTTAGTATAAATTCGAACGATATCTTTATCAGCAGCAGGAATAACTTGGTCGAACATTTCAACTACGTCAATTTGGCTACCTAAAGACGAGTAAACCGTACCCATTTCTAGGCCGATAATACCGCCGCCCATCACTAATAACTTTTCAGGAACTTCTTTCAGTTCTAAAGCATCAGTTGAATCCCAAATACGTGGGTCTTCATGTGGGATAAATGGCAGTTTAATTGGACGAGAACCCGCTGCAATAATGGCATTATCAAAGTTAACCACTGTTACAGTGCCATCTTCAGCTGTCACTTCCATTGTATTTGGGCTAGTGAATTTACCTAAACCATTTACCACATCAACTTTACGCATTTTAGACATTCCGCCTAAACCGCCAGTCAGTTGACCTACTACTTTTTCTTTAAAGCCGCGTAACTTGTCTAAATCAATTTTAGGCTCACCAAAAACAACACCGTGATCGGCAACGGCTTTAGCTTCTTCAATGACTTTAGAGACGTGTAAAAGTGCTTTTGATGGGATACAACCCACGTTCAAACATACACCACCAAGGGTGCTAAAACGTTCTACAATCACAGTCTCTAGACCTAAATCTGCAGCGCGGAAAGCTGCTGAATAACCTGCTGGGCCGGCACCTAGTACTACTACCTGAGTTTTGATTTCGTTACTCATGTTTTCCTCTATTTTATCTATCGTTGGCGGAAAAACCGTCCAAACTGCAAAATGTGGTCAAATCTTGTAAGGTGGCCGCATTTTACCCTTTGTTTGATACTGATCACAATCCTAGTGATAAGAATAAAAAGGCCGCTCAATATGAGCAGCCTTTTTGTTTACAAAATTAGCGTACGAATATCGCTAAGAATGCTTGATAATGTCACGCTAAATCTGGCAGCCATTGCCCCATCAATCACACGGTGGTCGTATGATAACGATAGTGGCAACATCAACTTAGGTTCAAAATCAGTGCCATTCCACTTCGGCTTCATTTCTGATTTTGACACCCCAAGAATAGCCACATCAGGATAGTTAACGATTGGGGTAAATGCTGTACCACCAATGCCACCTAAACTAGAGATAGTAAAACAGCTACCTTGCATGTCTGCTGACTTCAGCTTTCCATCACGGGCACGAATTGAAATATCCGTTAACTCACGAGAAAGCTCTACAATGCCTTTCTTATCGACATCACGAACCACTGGCACCATTAATCCGTTTGGCGTATCAACCGCTACACCAATATGGAAATATTTCTTCTGGATTAACGACTCGCCATCAGGGCTTAAACTTGAGTTAAATACAGGGAATTCAGCCAGTGTTTTCGCCACGGCTTTCATCATAAATACTAACGGAGTAATTTTGTAATCCGCTTTCTTCTTAGCTGCAAGTGTATTTTGTTCTTTACGGAATGCTTCTAATTCAGTGATATCAGCTTCATCAAATTGGGTCACATGTGGAATCGTCACCCAGTTACGATGCAAGTTAGGTCCAGAAATTTTCTGGATACGGCTTAATGGCACTTCTTCCACTTCACCAAACTTACTGAAATCAACTTTAGGCGCTGCAATCACATTCAAACCACCCGCGCCACCAGCAACCGCTGTGGCAGCACTCGCTTTAGGTCGGCTAAGTTCATATTTAATGAAGGCTTGAACGTCTTCTTTCAGAATACGTCCTTTACGGCCAGAGCCTTTCACTTGGGTTAAATCAGCGCCAAATTCGCGCGCTAAGCGGCGAACTGCAGGTGATGCATGTACAGCACCGGTTTTAGGTTGGCTACCAGCACTTGGATGATGCGGCACAGGCGGCTTACTTGCTGGCGCAGCGGTAACTGGTGCTGGTGTTGCTGCAGTAACTGCAGGAGCACTAGCTGCCGGAGCGGCTTGCAATGGAGCTGCAGGTGCGGTTGATTGCGTCTCAACCGTAGCAATAATGCTACCTTGAGATACTTTATCGCCAACATTAACCGTTAAACCAACCAGTTTTCCGGCAAATGGCGCTGGTACTTCCATGGTGGCTTTATCGGTTTCTAAGGTAATTAAACCTGTATCCACGTCAAGCATATCGCCAACAGCAACTAGCACTTCAATCACATCTACATCAGAGGCATCACCAATATCTGGTACTGCAACTTCTTTAACTTCAACAACCGATGTTGCAGGAGCAGAGCTTGCTGCAGGCGCTGATACTGCTTCAGCAACAGGCGCACTAGCACTAGTGCCTACTTCAAGCATCAGCACTAAAGAGCCTTGTGAAACCTTGTCGCCAACGTTCACTTTAAGTTCTTTCACCACACCTGCGGTTGGCGCAGGCACTTCCATGGTTGCTTTATCAGTTTCTAAGGTAATAAGCCCTGTGTCAGCTTCAATGGTTTCACCCACACTCACTAACACTTCGATAATATCAACATTATCAGCATCACCAATATCAGGCACATGCACTTCAATAACTTCAGTGCCACCCGCAACGGTTGCTGGCGCTTCTGCTACTGGAGCCGCGGTTTGAGCAGCAGCGGCTTGAACAGGCGCCGCTACCGGTGCAGCCACTTCAGCTGCAGGCGCTGGCGCATCGCCAGCCGCTTCTACAGAAAGTACCGCAATTAGCGAGCCTTCAGAAACGCTATCGCCCACAGCCACTTTCAGTTCAACTAATTTCCCAGCAAAGGGTGCTGGAATATCCATAGTCGCTTTATCCGTTTCAACTGTGATGATTGATGCTTCTTTTTCAAGCACTTCACCAATCTCAGCACAGATATCAATAACCTGCACAGCATCAGTATCAAGGTTAGGAACCAAAACTTCTTTTAATTCAGCCATTTTGTTTCTCCCTATGCGAACTGTGGATTGATCTTATCAACGTCGATACCGTATTCAGTGATAGCTTTCGTTAGCACTTCTACAGGTAACTCTTTACGGTCAACAAGGGCTTTTAATGACGCGATGACAATGAACTTAGCGTCAACTTCAAAATGGTGACGTAAGTTTTCACGGCTATCACTGCGGCCAAAGCCGTCAGTACCTAGTACTTTATAATCAGTTGGAATGTAAGCACGTAATTGCTCACCATAAATCTTCATGTAATCCGTTGCTACAATAGCTGGCGCATCACTTGATAACACTTCAGAAATATAAGGCACTTTAGGCGTTTCAGTTGGGTGCAGCATGTTGTAACGCTCTGCAGCCTGACCATCACGGGTTAGCTCATTGAAGCTAGTCACGCTGTAAACGTCAGCAGTAATACCGAAGTCTTTCGATAATGCCACAGCCGCTTTGCGTACTTGCTCTAAAATCGTGCCGCTACCCATTAACTGTACAGAGCCTTTACCTGAACCTTTAAGAGTTTCAAGCTTATAAATACCTTTAACGATACCTTCTTCGCTGCCTTCTGGCATCGCAAGCTGCTCATAGTTTTCGTTCATGGTAGTCAAGTAGTAGAACACGTCTTCTTGCTCGCCATACATGCGGCGAATACCGTCTTGTACAATCACTGCGATTTCATAACCATAAGTCGGGTCATAAGAAATACAGTTAGGAATCGTGTTAGCTAATACATGGCTATGACCATCTTGATGCTGCAAGCCTTCACCGTTTAGGGTTGTGCGACCTGAAGTACCACCGACCATAAAGCCGCGAGCACGCATATCACCTGCAGCCCATGCCATGTCACCAATACGTTGGAAACCAAACATTGAGTAGTAGATGTAGAACGGGATCATTGGGGTATCGTTAACTGAGTAACTGGTTGCCGCAGCAACCCAAGATGACATTGCACCTAACTCGTTAATCCCTTCTTGCAATACTTGACCGGTTTTATCTTCACGGTAGTAAGCAACTTGATCAGAATCTTGTGGCTCGTATTTTTGCCCTTCATGAGCGTAAATACCCACTTGACGGAATAAACCTTCCATACCAAAGGTACGCGCTTCATCAGGAATGATCGGTACGATTTGCTTGCCGATTTTCTTGTCTTTAAGCAATGCCGTTAAAATACGCACAAATGACATAGTGCTTGAGATTTCACGACCATTTGAGCCTTTAAGTACTGAATCAAAGATCTTTAATGGCGGCACTTCAATATCTTTAGAGAACTTTTCAAGACGCTTTGGCATAGCACCATGAAGGGCAGCACGGCGCTCTTTTAAGTATTTAACTTCTTCAGAATCAGCACCAGGATGATAGTAAGGAATATCTTCTAACTGATCATCGCTAATCGGGATATTAAAACGATCACGGAAGTATTTAAGCGATTCAATGCCCATTTTCTTCACGTTGTGGGCAATATTTTTACCTTCGCCCGCATCGCCCATTCCGTAACCTTTAACTGTTTTAGCAAGGATTACTGTAGGACGGCCTTTAGTGTTTTTAGCATGTTGCAGCGCAGCATAAATCTTAACTGGATCATGGCCACCACGGTTTAAACGCCAAATGTCATCATCTGACATGTTAGCCACCATTTCAGCGGTTTCAGGGTATTTGCCAAAGAAATGCTCACGAGTGTACGCGCCACCTTTAGCTTTACAGTTCTGGTACTCACCATCTACGGTTTCTTCCATTAACTGTAATAACTTGCCGCTAGTATCACGTGCAAGTAATGGATCCCAGTAGCGACCCCAAATCACTTTAACAGCTTCCCATCCTGCGCCGCGGAACTCGCCTTCAAGCTCTTGGATAATCTTACCGTTACCACGTACAGGGCCATCAAGACGCTGTAAGTTACAGTTAACAATAAAACATAAATTATCTAATTCTTCACGAGCTGCAAGCCCGATTGCACCTAATGTTTCAGGCTCATCACACTCACCATCACCTAAGAAACAGTAAACCGTTTGCTCAGAGCAATCTTTAATACCACGGTCAGTCAAATACTTAAGGAAACGTGCTTGATAAATCGCTTGAATAGGACCTAAGCCCATAGATACTGTCGGGAACTGCCAGTAATCAGGCATTAACTTGGGATGCGGGTATGAAGACAAACCTTTACCATCAACTTCTTGACGGAAATTGTTCATTTGGTCTTCAGTGATGCGGCCTTCAAGGAAAGAGCGAGAATAAATACCCGGTGCAATATGCCCTTGATAATAAACTAAATCGCCGCCGTCTTTTTCATTTGGAGCGCGGAAGAAGTGGTTAAAACACACATCATAAATAGTCGCACTAGAAGCAAAACTTGAAATGTGACCACCTAGCTCTAAATCTTTCTTAGAACCACGTAATACCATTGCAAGTGCATTCCAACGAACGATAGCACGAATGCGGCGTTCCATTTCCTGATTACCAGGCATATGTGGCTCTTGGCCAGATGGAATCGTATTCAAATAAGCAGTGGTCGCTTTATATGGTAAATGTGTACCATTGCGGCGCGCTTTATCGATTAATTGTTCAAGTAGATAATGTGCACGTTCAGGGCCTTCTTGCTCTAATACGGCTTGCAGTGAATCAACCCATTCTTGAGTTTCTAATGGATCTAAGTCTTGTAGAATACCTTCAGACATGTCGCTGTCCTTTCTCTAGATACAGATAATTAATGTGTTTCGGTAAATTTATAATGCGTTTGATTATAAATCGGTATCAAACACCACTTTTTAAGCGGCGCAAGCTACGCTGTAACCGACTGTCTTCTTCCCTCACTGACAACATGACTTCCTCGATATAACTTAAATGTTCGTTCGAGGCTTCACGTGCCGCTTCAGGATCACGACGAATAATGGCAGCAAGCAGTGCTCGCCTATGTTCATTCGCCATGGTAGATGCTTCTTCGCGACGGCTTAAAAGCTCTAAATTTTGTGCCACGTTTTTGTGCAGCACAGGGGTTAAACTGAGTACAAGGTGTAACATCGCCACATTGTGTGACGCTTCGGCTACCGCACGGTAAAAACGCACAATGGCATCAGCCTGCGCTTCTACATCAACAGCCGCTTCAACTTCGTTAATTGAACGTTTAATGCTTTGCATATCGGCATCATTACCACGCAGCGCAGCAAAATAAGCCATCATGCCTTCAGTGGCATGACGAAACTCCAGTAAGTCGTACTGACTTTCTGAGTCGTTATGCATTAATTCAACGATAGGATCGGCAAGACTTTGCCAAAGTTGTTCTTTAACGTAGGTTCCGCCACCTTGGCGGCGCATTAGTAAGCCTTTGGCTTCTAACTTTTGAATCGCTTCACGTAATGAAGGGCGTGACACTTCAAATTGCAAAGCAAGCTCGCGCTCAGGCGGTAATTTTTGCCCAGGCTGTAAACTTCCTTCGAGGATCATGCGCTCTAATTGCTCCATGATCACATCTGAAATTTTAGGCTGAGTTATTTTGCTATAAGCCATTTGGGGCTCGGCTCCGTTGTCAATTGGTCTTACCAATTTATATGATATAGCGCACTTTATCAAATCAAACAATTGATGTCTAGTTAGACGAGCGTTGAATGGGTGTTAATTGAAGGTTTCAAACATCGCTACGCACTTTGAGCAAGAGCATAACGAAAAAAAACGTCTAAGAGGTTTGACCATCTCGGTGTTATCGCGCTAAAGCATTGATTGCCTTATTATCGCTATAACAAACTCATTTTAAGCTTAGATTGTAGCTATAAAAATCCGTTTTACACAGCACAATTTATAAAAACACTGTTTTAACTTATGATCATTATTTCGGCGGCTCAGGCCGCCCATCACCGCAATTAAAACTTATTAGCTAACCAAACCAAATATAGTCAGCACCGATAATACCGTAACCAGTAAAATAAAGTTTCTTTTGCTCAATGCAAGCAGTGCCAATGTGGGCTGTGCGCAAACAGGGGCATCGCTTTGCTCAGGCATCACTTCAGCGGCTAAAGCGGTATAGGTAACAATATTTTTGGCGCTATTATTAGGGTTAAAAACCTGCTTCCGCCACTGTGAAATACCTGCAGCAAAGTGACCACTTAATACAAACCCAAAGCTAAATACTCGGCTCGGTAACCAATCGAATAAAAATAATAATTGATCAATAAATGGCATATCCAATTGCTGCTGCTGATTGTATTGCTGATAAAAACGCACCGAACAATAAAGCACTGCGCCAACAGGGCCAAAACAAATCAGATATAATGCCACCGCGCCATAATAGCGATAATTAACCCAAGCCACGGTTTTACCAATCTGCTGACCTAAATCTTTTTCATCAACCGCATCTAAACATTCACTGCAATCGAGCTTTTCAGCATGGTGGTAACAGGCTTGAACATCGCCGCGACAAGCCGCCAGCATATATTTTTTAAATGCCGCCCGTAAGCTTTGATGACTGAAGCACACTATCGAAACCAGCATCCAGATTAATAAGGTGATCACATCGAAAAAAACACCTTCTAATAACAGCAGTACCAAAAACAGCGTTATTGCCGGCAGCAGCACCACAAAGGCAACCCAGCCAGCAGAATCTAATGCTTTATCTTTCCAAAATAGCTGCTGGTATTTAGAAAGTAAATCATCAAATTGCCAATGTGCGGGTAACAGCTTTAAGCGCTCAACCATAATTGCAATTAACAATGAAAATAGTGCCATGGGACCTCTGCAAACAATCTAAAAAATATTGGATTAAAGTAACACTAACATCATGACTTAGCCGTTAATGCAGTTAAATATCTTTGCCAATCAAAACTATCACCAGGATCGGTTTTGCGTCCAGGAGCAATATCACAATGTCCGACGATATTTGCTTGATTAAGCATAGGATATTGCGCAAACAACACCAAGGTTAATTGCACTAATTCGCGATATTGCGCATCGGTATAAGGGTCGCTATCTGTGCCTTCCATTTCAATGCCAATGGTAAAATCATTACAACCTTCTCGGCCATTAAAACACGAAACCCCAGCATGCCACGCTCGGTCATCACAGCTAACATACTGCACTAATTCACCATCGCGGCGAATTAAAAAGTGTGCCGACACTTCAAGCCCGGCAATATCAGCAAAACTTGGATCTGCATCCACCGCTAAACAGCCCTGAAATAAACCATCAATGTGCGGCAAGCCATAACAACCTGCAGGCAAACTAATATTATGAATAACTAAGCCGCTAACCTCATTATTAGGGCGCGGGTTAAAATGCGGTGATGGGCATAGCCGTGCACCTTGATGCCAGCCTGATTTCAATTGTGTATCCATAATTAATAATAAAATCTCAAGTAATGAATTAACCATGCCAGCGTGGCTGCAGTTTGCATCTCAACGAACCATCAGTAAGTCACCATTATCAGTGCCCAAAAAGCAAGCAACAAATACCTGCGATACAAGATAAAAAAGCACCAAGGTTCGTCGCTGTAAAACCTTAAAATAATATTGCCCTAGCAGCCAACACAGTAACAGTTTGACTGCTATATTTTAAATTAACAACTGTGATAAAGTAATAGGCATATTGTTTCTCATTTTTTAAACATTGAGTTGGCCCAAGCAACTCAATTTAGTTGTAATTTCAAGGACATTCACATGATTGAAAATGACATCCGTCATGCCGTTAAAGCTGCACTTGATGAAGACCTAGGCCATACGCCAGCCCAAACCCCGCAAGATATGCTTAATGCCGATATTACCGCGCAACTTATTCCAGCAGATAAACATGCTGAAGCGGTGTTAATCACCCGTGAAGAAGGCGTTTTTTGCGGAAAAGCATGGGCAGAACAAGTATTTAATCAGCTCGGCGGTGATGTAGCCTTGCATTGGCATGTGGATGATGGCGACTTATTGGTTCCCAACCAGGTGTTATGTGAATTATCAGGCCCAGCAAGAGCCATCTTAACCGGTGAACGCACCGCGATGAACTTCATCCAAACCCTATCTGGTGTTGCCAGTCTCACTAAGCTTTATGTTAACAAGTTAGCTGATACCCACACTAAACTGCTCGATACCCGCAAAACCATTCCCGGCCTGCGCACCGCGCAAAAATATGCCGTCGCTTGTGGTGGCGGTAAAAACCATCGTATTGGTTTGTTTGATGCCTTCTTAATCAAAGAAAACCACATTATGGCCTGCGGCAATATTGAATTAGCAGTACAAACAGCCCGACAAGTAGCCGCTGACAAACCAGTTGAAGTGGAAGTAGAATCAATCGCCGAGCTAACCCAAGCGTTAGAAGCAGGTTCTGACATCATCATGCTCGATAATTTTGATGTCACCATGATGGTAGAAGCAGTAGCGCTTAATTCCAGCTATTTAGATCAAGGTAAAGGCGCAAAGCTGGAAGTATCCGGTAATGTCACCATCGACACCATTGCAGACTTTGCCAGAACCGGTGTTGACTACATCTCAGTTGGCGCACTCACTAAGCACGTTAAAGCCTTGGATTTATCCTTACGCTTTAAAAACTAATGTTAAGCTGAGCTTGATAAATCATTAGCCCGGTTAAATAGCAAGATAAGTCAGTAATCGCTAATAACAATCAAAACCAGCTATTTATAGCTGGTTTTTTTGCTCGCACTAAAAGCTTAGCTAAATAAGGCTGACTAAATAGATAGCGCAATGGCAGCCTTACAACAATTGTAGCCTTACTATAAGCCCTGTAGCTTGAATCAATAGCCACAAAGATTAAACTGATACCCACTTTTGACCTTTTGACCTTTGACAACTATCTCCCCCTAAGGGCTTAAATAACCTCCCTTAAAAGCTCAAATAACCTTACCACCAGGGCTTAAATACCTACATAAACCAAGCGCTATAACCTTACATTCTCTATGGTGTCATTTTTTTGACAAACAACAACTAAAGTCAAATTGACTAAATAACCGACTAAAAGTGTCAATAATGTGCTGCAAAATCATTACAAACAGCAGCTTAAAACAACCTTTTTATCTTTTTAGTTAAAAAACTCGCCACAAGCTATTCCATTTTCAGCAACTTTATACTAACGTTTAGCTTGGATGAATGAAGTATCAGATTTAACTTTTAATAATCAGCTTTTCAACATGTTACAAATGTAACATTGAGTGAGCGAAAAATGATTTTTAAAAGAACAATGATAAATCAAACATTTTGTTAACAAACTGACCTTGCAGCACTTTGTTGACCCTAGTTACAGATTAGATAGCAATTTGTTAATGACTAGCCTATTCTGCTTTCGAGGTATTTAGTTGGACATATTGGTTTTACTGATCCGTTTTACAAGAACGGCTTGATTGTTCTTGATGAAATCATTCATTTAAAACCCTTTGTAGTTTTTAACAGTTATCACAGTCAATTGAGCCAAGCTAGTTAAACCGTAAGTTCTGCCCAGTAGACTGTAATGCAAAACAACACTAGTAAATTAATGCCGACAGGTTGTGGTGACTAGGACACCACTCATAACAATTAAGGGCCTTTAACTGTTATGGGATTCAAGGATGACAACAAACCCGACGCAACACTTAAGCATCATAAGAGAGAGATAAAAATGAAAAGCATTAACCAAATCAAAAACGCTAAGGGTTTTACTCTTATTGAATTAATGATCGTCGTTGCGATTATCGGTATTCTGGCAGCAATCGCATTGCCTGCTTATCAAGATTACACAGTACGTTCACAAGCAGCATCAGCTTTAAGTGAAATATCTGCAGGTAAGGTTGGTTTTGAGCAAGCTGCTGTTGAAGGCCGCACCCCAAATACTGCGTCTGGCACTGCAGGTTTCATTGGTGTTGGAACAAGTACAACATATTGCTCAGCTGTAACTATTGTTGCGCCAACAACTACTGCTGGTGGTTCTATAAAATGTGACACTCAAGGGGGTAATGCTGCTAAATTTAATTCAAAAACAATTACCCTCACTCGATCGACTGAAGGCGCTTGGTCTTGCGCAACATCTTTAGACCCAAGCTATGCTCCAGGTAAATGTACTGGTTCTTAATAAGTTTTCATCGAAAGCTTTAATTCATTTTAACTTCTCATCTACAAAAATGAATTAGCGGGCCAATCTATGTTAAAAAATCCAATAACCATGGTTATTGGATTTTTTATTTCTCAATTATAAAGCCCTAAATTCAGATAATAACTGCGACTGTACTGGTCAACTCAAATTGGACACTTTTAGTTGAGAATGTTCAAACTCTACAGGTGACAGATCACCATTAGCAGAATGAAGTCGCTCCAAGTTGTAATATTTCATGTAAGCAGTCACATCTTGCTTCATAAACTCCCTTGTTGGTTGAGAAACTTTAAAAAACCAATCGTGTTTCAAACTACCAAAGAAACGTTCAACGACTGCATTATCCCAACACGCACCGACATCCCCCATACTAGCTCGAATACCATAACTAGAAAGCAGCTTGCCGAATTGCTTGCTGGTATACTGTGATCCTCGGTCACTGTGAAATACCAGCCCTCTGGCCGGTTGGCGCAGATTGTAAGCTTTCATTAATGCCTTAGATATCAAATCCGTGGTCATACGCTTGTCTATGTGCCATCCAACGATCCGGCGTGAATATAAATCCATTACAACTGCCAAATACATCCAGCCTTCACCTGTCTTTAAATAGGTCACGTCACCTGCCCAAACCTGATTTGCGGATACTGGGTTAAAGTTCATGTTTAACAGATTATCAGCCACGGCATCAGAGTGTTTTCGCTGTGTCGTCACCTTGTAAGCTCGTCGCTGGGTAGCTTTGAGTCGAAGGCGATGCATAATTTTACGAACGAGATAGCGACCAACCTGGTAGCCTTCCTTGCGCAATTTCTTCACCTTTTCACGATTCCCTAAGCTGCCTCTACTTTGCTTAAATAGCTGTCGAACAAGGCGATAAAGCTTCAGTGTTTCAAGGCTTATCACGTGTGCAGGGCGTTTATGCCAATCGTAATAGCCTGACTGACTTACTCACACTCATTACTCGACATAACAGTGCTACAGGAAACAGGTTTGATTGCTGTTTGATGAAGCGAAATTTTACTTCATTTCTCTCGCAAAGAAGGCACTTGCCTCGGTGTGCCCCTTGGGTATTTTTAGGATTTCTTTCTCCATGCGTAATTCTTTGTTTTCTCTACGCAATCTCTTCAACTCATCACGTTCTGACTCTTCTAAAGCGATACCTTGTTGTAGGGCTTGATATTTTTCCTTCCAGTTGTAAAGCAAACTGGTGCTAACCCCAAGAGACTTTGCTGCATCAGCAACGCTATAACCTTGCTCTAGCACCATCAAGACGGCTTCATCTTTATATGCTTGCGGATAACTCTTATGTGATTTTTTTTGACTCATATAGACCTCTTAATTTATTGACCATACTGTCTCAAAATTAAGTGTCCGATGGAATTAGACCAGAACAACCTTAGTTAGTAACTAATCAACCCGTTGACCCATATCCTAGGAAATAACGCTGACAATAATTCATCACTTTTATACGTCATAAAAAGTAAACTGCCCATAAGAACAACTGAAACAAACAACACAACTCTAGTATGTAATGCAGCCTTATAAACATGACATGAATCAAACTGTGCCAGTATTGCAACTAGAAAGACTAAAGCTAACTGTGCAAATGGCATCACAGCTACACCGCTAAATAACGAACATATAAGACCGGATAATACGGCAAATACTATAGGGGTAATCCCTGGAATTGTCTGTTGCTGTATAGAATCTAATCTGCTGTATAACCGATTAACACACCAAGCCGTAAATGCTACACATGATATAGCACCGTACTCATATAATATTTGCATAATAAGATTATGTGGATGTGCATGCGGTAGTGGTTTTGCTTCTGCCCACGTAAAGCTCATAGGCCCAAACCCAAGCCAAAGGCTTTCAGGAATATGAGTTAGAATATAAAGCCATAAATCTACCCGCCCTGAACTAGTCGTTCTTAATTGAAAATTTGAACTCTCCATTAACCAATGAGGGATAGCAATGATAAATACTAGCCATAAAACTACTCCAGCCATGATTGTTTTAAGTACAATTGAGATAAATTGTTGACGAGTATGTTGCGATAAAAAAAATGCGATCAAACTAGATGCAAGGATTAGGGATAGCATGCCACCGCGCGCTTGCGTCTGTAGCAATACTAGCCAATGTAACGATAAAACAATGAATAAAAACCGCTTGAACTTAGTTAAATTTTGACAAAAATACGGTAAAAAAAGCAGTGGTATAACCATCACTTGTAATTGGTTAAAAAAACGAACATTAGCATAGCCAGAAATTAGGCCATGAATGTCAAAACTTTGCGCATCAGCATACGAAAACAGTAAAAATAAAATATATTTAATAAATGTAAATATAGAGAATAGTAAAGCACAAAGGTAAAGACCTAAAAAAAACTTTTCTCTATTAAGGGCTTTAATGCTGGTAGTAAAAATTAAGAATGCACACAACAATAATCCCATATTGGCAATTTCAAGCATCCCCCAAAATGGATGCTTACTGTACAAAGCAGATAAAATAGCTAATGAAAGAAATATCCCCAAAAAAGATGCTGTTACTTTAGATACTCTGATGAATTCGACTTCTTTAACGAAACACAAACCAAGAGAGGACAAACATATAAAAAACACTACCAGCATGCGTTTTATATCGTATTGACTATCGACACCAACAAAAGGTGTAAAATCACCCGCAAATACAGTTCCAAGAAGTAATACGCATACAAAGCTAATGAATACCAATTTAGAATAAGTTTTTAATTGAATGTACATCAGCTAACCACCCCTTGAACATTCAAACTTTGGAAGTTCAATTCATTATCCATTGTTGACTCACATGTTTTGCCAAAATTAATATCCTGCCCAGCATTACTTGAGCAACATTATCCATTGTAAAAATTTCAATTTATAAACACCCATAAGTAAATACAAATTGAATTATCTATAAAATACAGACACTTCACAACAGGTAGCCCCAATCGACCGGTAACGCAGTTTAAACAGGTTGTTAACGCAAGTCATTCACAAATGAAATATTCACTTAAAATAGGAATAAAAATATTATTCTTACAGATATCTATTTATTGTTGAAATTGATATATTTTTAATCTTCTAATTTATGACAAATTCTGAAAAAGACGTTATCATTTAATACTTAGTTTCAACTGGAGCCTCCATGCCATCTAACGGCTTACATCTTGGTTTATCAACCTTGTTTATCCGTAAAGGGATATTATCTGATGAGCAGGTATCTTCTGCTATTACTCAATCCCGTAAATCTAAACATTCATTGGTAACAACCTTAGTTGATTCAAAAGTCATATCCGCCAGAGCAATTGCTGAATTGTGTTATGAAGAGTATGGCTCGCCACTATTAGATTTAGCTGAGTTTGATTTAGCCAATATCCCCGAAGACATAATCAATAAAAAACTCATCGCTAATCATCGCTGCCTGCCGTTATTTAAGCGCAGTAATCGCATATATATCGCCACTTCTGATCCAACTAACATTGCCGCCCTAGAAGACTTTCAATTCAGTCTCGGTTTACACGCTGAAGCCATTATTGTTGAAGACGACAAATTACATATAGCCCTAGAAAAAGTCCTTGAAGATGATATATCAGGCTTAAGCCTAGATGGTATGGATGAACAAGCACTAGCAGGCATTGAAGTCTCTGACAATGATAAACGCAATGAAGAACCAGAAGCTGAAAGCAGTGATGATGCCCCAATAGTCATTTATATTAATAAAATCCTTACTGATGCTATTCGTAAAGGCGCCTCTGATTTACATTTTGAGCCCTATGAAAAGCGCTATCGCATTCGTTTTCGCATCGACGGTATTTTGCACGAAGTATCTGAACCACCGGTTAATCTTTCTAACAGGCTATCCGCTCGCTTAAAGGTGATGTCAAAGCTTGATATTGCCGAGCGCCGCGTGCCCCAAGATGGCCGCATAAAAATGAAACTGTCACGCACCAAATCAATCGATTTTCGTGTCAGCACCCTGCCCACTATTTGGGGCGAAAAAATTGTAATGCGTATTTTGGACTCATCTTCAGCGCAATTAGGCATTGAAAAGCTCGGTTATGACGATGACCAACGTGAGCTTTATGAGCAAATGCTCGCCAAACCTCAGGGAATGATATTAGTAACAGGCCCAACGGGTTCTGGTAAAACCGTATCCCTATATACTGGCCTTAATATCCTCAATACTGAAGAACGTAATATCTCCACCGCTGAAGATCCTGTTGAAATTAACTTAGAAGGCGTTAATCAGGTTCATATTAATTTAAAAGCTGGCTTAACCTTCGCATCTGCATTACGCTCATTTTTACGTCAAGATCCTGATGTGGTCATGGTGGGTGAAATCCGTGATTTAGAAACCGCCGAAATTGCCATTAAAGCCGCCCAAACCGGTCACTTGGTGTTATCCACCTTGCATACTAACTCTGCCGCTGAAACCTTGACTCGTCTGATTAACATGGGCGTGCCCGGTTACAACATTGCCAGTTCGGTGAACCTAATTATTGCTCAGCGCCTTGCCAGACGCCTATGCCCAGAGTGCAAAGCACCTGAAGATGTGCCCGAGGCAGAATTAAAACGCCTAGGCTTTACTGACGAAAATATAAGTTCTAACTTTACGGTTTATAAACCTGTCGGCTGTGAGCATTGCTCTGGCGGTTATAAAGGCCGTGTGGGTATATATGAAGTGATGAAAATGACCGATGAGATTGCCAGAACCATTATGGAAGGCGGCAACTCACTGCAAATAGCCAAACAGGCCAAGGCCAATGGTATGCGTGATTTAAGACTCTCAGGCTTACTTAAAGTCACCCAAGGCATTACTAGCATTGCCGAAGTGAATCGTGTTACCAGTTTTAACTAAAGCAACCAAGCAGTTTTATAAAAAATTGCTTAACAACAGAATTGTCAAATAAAAACAAAAAGGATTTGCTTGATGGCAACTGCAACCCTAAGAAGAAAGCAAAAGAGCAAAAAAGATATCAAGCACCAACCTAAGGTGTTCACTTTTGAATGGAAAGGTGTCAATCGTGATGGTCAACGTACTTCAGGAGAATTACGTGGCAGTAGTATTGCTGAAATTCGCAGTGTTTTAAAAGCCCAAGGCGTCACCCCCAAAGGGGTCAGAAAAAAGTCAGCCTCTTTATTTAAGTCTGAGAAAAAGATCACTGCAATGGATATTGCCATGATCACCCGCCAGATTGCCACTATGCTGTCAGCAGGTGTACCGCTAGTGACTACCATTGAACTACTTGGCCGTGGCCATGAAAAGGCCAAAGTGCGAGAGCTACTTGGCACAATTGTTACTGACGTTCAATCAGGCATACCATTATCCGATGCATTAAGACCACACCGACAGTATTTTGATGACCTTTATGTGGATTTAGTCGCTGCAGGAGAACACTCAGGTTCACTAGATGCGGTGTTTGACAGGATTGCCACCTATCGAGAAAAAGCTGAACAATTAAAATCAAAAATTAAAAAAGCCATGTTCTACCCTGCGGCAGTAGTCATTGTTGCAATTGCAGTAACGGTTTTATTATTATTATTTGTAGTGCCACAGTTCGAAGAGATTTTTAATGGTTTTGGCGCTGAATTACCTGCATTCACTCAATTGATTATTAACATCTCAGAGTGGTTGCAAAGTTCTTGGTATTATTTTGCCATTGCCATAATCGTTGGGATTTACTTGTTTAAACGAGCCCATCGAAACTCACAAGCATTCCGTGACCGAGTGGATGAATTGCTGCTAAAAATTCCCGTTATTGGTGACATTTTACATAAAGCGGCCATGTCACGTTTTGCCCGCACCTTAGCCACCACGTTTGCCGCCGGTGTACCGCTTATTGATGGCTTAGAATCTGCTGCAGGCGCCTCCGGCAATGCAGTTTATAAAAAAGCCTTATTAAAAGTCCGCCAAGAAGTGATGGCAGGCATGCAAATGAATGTGGCTATGCGCACCACAGGTTTATTCCCTGACATGCTCATTCAAATGGTGATGATCGGTGAAGAGTCTGGCGGCCTAGATGAAATGCTCAATAAAGTCGCCAACATCTATGAAATGCAAGTTGATGATGCTGTTGATGGTTTATCAAGCCTGATTGAGCCCATGATGATGGTAGTTATTGGTACTATCGTCGGCGGCTTAATTATCGGTATGTACTTGCCAATATTTGAAATGGGTAATGTTGTTGGTTAATACCACAATGTAATAATGTAAAATTAAAATTAAAATTAAAATAAGAATAAAATGACCGAATTTATCGAAACCTTTACCGCTAGCATGAGCCAATATCCTTGGCTGTTTATGCTGATTAGCTTTATTTTTGCTGCCACCATTGGCAGCTTTTTAAATGTTGTCATTCATCGTTTTCCGGTAATGATGAAGCGCGAATGGCAGTCTGAATGTAATTATTACTTATCTGAATATCACCCTGACATAGTAAAAGAGATAGGTGAAAAAAGATTCACTAAGCCCATTGACCACTTCCCTAAAAAATACAATTTAGTGGTGCCAAATTCTGCCTGCCCCAAATGTAAAACTAACATTAAGGCTTGGCATAATTTACCGGTTTTGGGTTGGATACTACTTAAAGGCAAGTGCGCCAGTTGTAACACGGCAATTAGCCCCCGCTATCCCATCGTTGAATTTATTACCGGAGCCCTCATTGCCACCTTAGCTTGGCATTTTGGCCCAACATGGCAGTTTTTATTCGCCTCCATATTAACCTTTGTGCTAGTTGCCCTTACTGGTATCGACTTAGATGAAATGCTGCTGCCAGATCAACTCACACTACCTATTTTGTGGTTAGGCTTAATCATTAACCTCAATGGCGTATTTACCAGCCCTACCGATGCCATTATTGGCGCTGCGGCAGGTTATTTAAGTTTGTGGTCAGTTTTTTGGTTATTTAAGCTGGCAACAGGCAAAGAAGGCATGGGATATGGTGACTTCAAATTATTAGCCGTATTTGGCGCTTGGCTTGGCTGGCAGTATTTACCCCTTATCATCTTACTATCATCATTAGTCGGTGCTATTGTGGGTATCACCCTAATCATTTTTAAAAAGTTAGCCAAAGACAAACCAATTCCATTTGGGCCTTATATTGCCATTGCTGGCTGGGTAGCATTAATCTGGGGACAAGACATCATAAATTGGTACCTCAGTACTTTATAGACCACCAAAAAATCCTGTGTGAGAAAAAATTATGAGTAACTTCATTGTGGGCCTAACGGGTGGTATTGGTTCAGGTAAAACTACCGTAGCCAACTTATTTGCAGATTTAGGTATCGAACTCGTTGATGCCGATATCATTGCCCGGCAAGTGGTCGCCAAAGGCTCAGCAGGCTTACAACAAATACAGCAGCATTTTGGCGCCAGTGTATTACTCGACACTGGCGAACTTAATCGCCCTGCGCTGCGTGAAAAGGTATTCAATCAGCCCGAACAGAGATTATGGCTCAATAATCTGTTACATCCCATGATACGCCAGCAAATGCTTCAGGCAGTAGCAGATGCTAAATCAATATATGTAATTATGGTTGTACCCTTGCTATTTGAGAATGGGTTAGATAGGTTAGTCAATACAACTTTAGTGGTGGATATTCCACCACACGAACAAATAGCAAGAACAGCTAAGCGAGATGGTGTTGATTCAACCCAAGTTGAACAAATAATTAATAGTCAGATAGATAGAGAGCAAAGATTACAAAAAGCTGACGCTATCATTGATAATACCCAGACACCTGAAGCACTTCGTCACACTGTTCAGTTATTACATCAGCAATATTTAGATAAAGCATCTCAAGATAATAATAATGAATGATGACCTGATTTATGAGCAACCATTAAACGAAAAAACTAGAAGCTACTTACGCCTTGAGTATTTAGCAGATCAACTCGAGCTGCACTTAAAATCAGATCATCAACATCATTGTTTTTACCCATTATTTTCATTATCAGAACTAACAGATCGCTGTGACTATCGTTCCGACATCTTAAAAGATATCGACAAACAACTTATCTTGTTAGAAAAGTGGCATGCTTTACCTCATGTTAATAAAATTCAAATCCAACGTATTATTGATCAGCTGATTCAAGCAAAAGCACCGCTACAAACCAACGAAAGAATAGGTTGCCATTTAAAGCAAGACAGATTTATTGCCGCACTAAAACAACGATTTGGTATGCCAGGTGCTTGTTGTAATTTCGACTTACCGCAACTGCATTTCTGGTTATCAAAACCATGGGATGAAAGACAGCAAGATTTAAAAACATGGATAGCCCATTACCTGCCAATTTTAGAACCCATTAAAATACTCCTCGATTTAACGAGAAGTACTGCAGAATTTAGAAGCGCTGAAGCTGAACAAGGTTTCTTGCAAGGAAACAGTCCACACCCTCTGACACTTGTTCGAGTAAAAATCAAAAGCAAAGAAGGTTGTTACCCCACAATTAGTGGTCACAAAAATCGCTATGCCATTCATTTTGTCAATTTTGACAACCAAAAACATACTGACAAAAAAGTAAAATTCAAACTGGCTACTTGCAACTAAATTCTTTAATATCACCAAGAATTTTACAGCGAGGAATCTTATGTCTATTTCAGTTAAATGCCCAATCTGCCAGACTCAAGTAGAGTGGAGTCAAGAATCTAAATTCAAACCATTTTGCAGTGAACGTTGCAAATTAATCGACCTCGGCGATTGGGCCAGCGAAAAACATGCTATTCCCGTTAAGCCAGAGTTTGACCATGAAATGTTAGATTCTGAAGGTTTTGACGAAGGCGACTTCTTTAAACACTAATCACCTCCTCCACTCAAGCGAGCATTCTAATGAAAAGAGTCAATGTTGCCGTCGGCATAATCATCAATGACCAACAACAAGTTTTATTAGCTAAGAGGCACGCACACCTGCACCAAGGTGATAAGTGGGAATTCCCAGGTGGTAAGGTCGAAGTAAATGAAACGGTCTCACAAGCATTAATTAGAGAGCTAAAAGAAGAAGTAAACCTAACAGTTAATACAACTGAGCCTTTTATGGTCATTTCACATGATTACCCAGATAAGCAAGTGCTTCTTCAGATCCACCTAGTGAAAGACTTTACAGGCACTGCCAGTGGTGTTGAAGGCCAAAAAATTGAATGGGTTAATAAAACCAATCTAACTAGTTTTGATTTCCCTGAAGCCAATATCCCCATCCTTAAGAGGTTACTCGCGTAACAGCAACAGTTCCATCGCTATTAGAAAGTATATAAAGCACTATGTTAATGAGTGCTTTAATCAATTATTCTAAACAACAGTGAAACCACAATCCTTTAGCTGCTCTAGCTATGTAATTCACAGACACCACTAACAATTGTTTATAGCAAAAAAATCATAATAGATATCAGCCACTAACTCATGTTCACTATTATCCTAAAAGCGAACAACAATAGCCTTCTTAATCCAGATTAAGCGCTTGGCGCTATTTAGCTGCGGATAAGTATTTCGCGTTTCATGTTTGTATAAAGTGTTGCTTTATAACCATAGACATTACCCCCCTACTTTTACATGGGTATTCGTCCACACTCACCACTCACCACTTACCACTCACCACTCACCACTCACCACTTACCACTTACCACTTACCACTTACCACTTACGATATTATCTAGCAGCTAATAACTCAAGTTATCAGCGTTAGGATTTATTCTTTTTGCCCCAATACGAAAAAAGCCCTGACTGTTAAGTCAGGGCTTTAACGACTCACTTACGAGAGATATTAGGCGCTTGGCGATGATCTACTTTCATATGGGCATTCGTCCACACTCATCGCTCACGCTGATATGTTGCAGCTAATAACTCAAATTATCAGCATTAGGTATTGTTGCTTTTCCCCCAATACGAAAAAAGCC